>JAQCAK010000011.1 GCA_027621895.1 Pseudomonadota bacterium
CTGGACTGCGCCCATGGTGCGACCTACCACATAGCGCCCAGTGTACTGCGTGAGCTGGGAGCGGAGGTTATCGAGCTTGGGACAAGCCCGGATGGTTACAATATTAACGCGGGTGTGGGGTCCACCTGTCCGGAGAATGTCCGTGCAGCGGTGATCGAGAAACAGGCTGATCTCGGCATCTCGCTGGACGGTGATGGTGATCGGGTCATTATGGTGGACGAGAATGGCGAGGTCGTTGATGGGGACGAACTGCTTTTTATTATCACCAATGAACGACACAGGACGGGCGAACTCCGGGGCGGTGTTGTCGGCACCCAGATGAGCAACTTCGGCCTGGAGCTTGCGCTCCAGGACAAGGGTATTCCTTTCGTCAGAGCCAGGGTCGGTGACCGTTATGTCCTGTCCGAGCTGAGTGCCCATGGCTGGGTACTCGGTGGTGAGAGTTCGGGTCACATCCTCTGCCTGGATCTGACCACCACCGGCGATGGCCTGGTTTCGGCCTTGCAGGTGCTGGCGGCCATGCAGGAATCGGGGCAGAGCCTCAGCGCCATCAAGCGCGGCATGACCAAGTTTCCCCAGCGGATGATCAACGTATCCTGTTCTGTCAGACCGGGGAGTCTCGAGGAATTCGCTGCGATCAATGAAGCAGTGGCGGCAGTAGAACACGAACTGGGCGGTAAGGGTCGGGTGCTGTTGCGGCCCTCGGGTACAGAGCCCGTCGTACGCGTGATGGTGGAAGGAGAAAACGAGGCCCTGGTGGCCCGGCTGACAGAAAATCTGGCCGCGGTCGTGCAGGAGCAGGTGGGCTGATGTGGATCGCGAATCGGCGGACTGTCAGCTGTTTGAATCTGCCCATCAAAGTCGTTAAGATGTGCCGCCTTTTTCAGGTGCCGGTGAGCAAGGGATGGCATCGTGCGTAATCCACTGGTTGCAGGCAACTGGAAGATGCATGGCAATGCGGCAGATATTGAAAACCTGCTGGATGCGATTCTCGAAGGATTGACCGACCTGCCCTCCGTTCAATCGGACGTGCTGGTTTTTCCGCCTTACGTCTACCTGCCACAGGTGATGGAGACGCTGCAGGGCACGACGGTTAAAGTCGGTGCGCAGGATGTCGACCACCGGGAAAACGGCGCGGTGACCGGTGGCGTTTCCGCCTCGATGCTTCAGGACCTGGGTTGTCGATACGTGATTGTCGGACATTCGGAGCGGCGATCGCTTTTTGGTGAAACCGACCCGATCGTTGCGGCGAAGTTCAGACAAAGCCTGGCAGCCGGGCTGACGCCCATCGTCTGTGTGGGCGAGTCGCTCGATCAGCGAAACGCGGGCAGTACGCTGGAAGTCGTGAACGAACAGCTCAGGGCGGTGCTGGATACGGTTGACCCGGGTGTATTTCGACAGGCCATGGTAGCCTACGAGCCTGTTTGGGCGATAGGCACCGGTGAGAGCGCATCACCGGCACAGGCCGAAGCAGTGCATCTGGCGCTGCGTAACTGCATCAGGGAGTTTGATGCAGAGGTGTCGGCAAGTGTACGAATTCTTTACGGGGGCAGTGTTTCTCCGGAGAATGCGTCGGCTCTGTTTGCCGAAGAGAATATAGACGGAGCGCTGGTTGGTGGGGCCTCGCTCGAAGGTAGCAGCTTTACGCGGATTTGCGAGGCTGCAGACAAGTCACTGGATAGTTGACGAATTATGAATACGTTTGAAACGCTCATACTGGCAGCACATGTTCTGGCAGCACTCGCGATCATTGGCCTGGTGCTGATTCAGCACGGGAAAGGCGCTGACATGGGCTCCGGGTTCGGTTCGGGTGCCAGCACGACGGTATTTGGCAGTGGTGGCGCGGGTAACTTCCTGACGCGTACGACCACAACGATCGCCATTGTGTTCTTCATGACCTCGTTTGGTCTGGCTTTCTTTGCCAAGGAACGGTCAAAGGAAGCAGCAGGCGTCGGGATACCGGTCGTTGTTGAGCAGGCTCCTGCAGCACCCTCCGAGATGAATGTTCCTGACTTTGATCCCGCCCAGGAGGACTCAGAGATACCGGGGGGCTAAAGCTGTTTTAATGCCGAAGTGGTGAAATTGGTAGACACGCTACCTTGAGGGGGTAGTGGGGGAAACCCCGTGGAGGTTCAAGTCCTCTCTTCGGCACCAACGTTATAAAAAAGGCCAGCTATGCTGGCCTTTTTTATAACGAATTCCGTGGCGCTGCAGCGCAGCGAAGCGCAGGAATTGCCCCGAAAAACGGGTCCAATTGCCGGGTTTTAGACTGCCTCGCAGCCAGCGCTGATTTTCCCCTTAGAAATCATTGTCTTAAAAAACCTTCTAAATCCAACTTCCGAGAAAAGTGGAGTTGACCCTGCCAGCAGTCACCCCTATAATTCGCCCCCTTGTTGTTGCGGGGTGGAGCAGTCTGGTAGCTCGACGGGCTCATAACCCGTAGGTCGTAGGTTCAAATCCTGCCCCCGCTACCACGTAGTAAGACAAGCCCCTTTTTAGGGGCTTTTTATTAACTCCGGTTCAGACGCCGGAGAGACGGTGGGGCGACAAGCCCAATCCGATTTTGGAAATGGGCATCACGCCCATTTTTTGTTTGTGCGGCGTGATTTTGGAGCGCGCAGTCGGCATGGAGAAATCGCTGAACAGCATGATTCAGCCCGTCTTAGAGGCGCTGGGTTATGAACTTTGGGGGCTTGAGTATCTGTCGCTTGGCAGGCATTCAACGCTCAAGATTTATATCGACGCCGAAAACGGCATCAACGTCGAAGACTGCGCTGCAGTCAGTCGGCAGGTGTCGAGTCTGCTGGATGTAGAAGATCCGGTCAGCAGTGAGTATACGCTGGAAGTATCTTCACCGGGCATGGACAGGAGACTGTTCAGGCTGGAGCAATATGCGGCTTTTGCAGGTGCGAGGGTCAAGCTGAAACTCAGGCGGCCATTTGAAGGCCGGCGTAAGTACAGCGGATTGCTGAAAGGGATTGAAGGGGATGAAGTCGTTCTGATTCTGGAAGATGAGGAAATTCTCATTCCCCATGAAGAGATTGAGAGAGCAAACATTGTTCCTGATGCATAGGGATAATTTGAGGCGTTAGCAATGAGCAAAGAGATACTGTTGGTTGTCGAATCGGTTTCCAACGAGAAAGGTGTTTCAGAAGATATTATCTTCGAAGCCCTTGAGCTTGCATTGGCGACTGCTACCAAGAAGCGTTACGACGAAGAAGTCGAGCTTCGAGTGGCGATCAATAAGGAAACCGGTGAATACGATACTTTCCGTACCTGGGAAGTGGTTCCTGATGACGATGAACTGGAGTTTCCGGAAGCCCAGATAACGCTCTCCGACGCCCTGGAAAAGGACCCGAGTCTCCAGGTCGGTGACCATTACGAAATCCCGATTGAATCCGTGGAGT
Organism: Pseudomonadota bacterium; assembly: GCA_027621895.1. Lineage (GTDB taxonomy): Bacteria > Pseudomonadota > Gammaproteobacteria > Pseudomonadales > Azotimanducaceae > UBA9659. The sequence continues at coordinate 3,408 of JAQCAK010000011.1, forward strand.
TCGGACGTATTGCGGCTCAAACCGCCAAGCAGGTTATTGTTCAGAAGGTCCGGGAAGCAGAGCGCGCCCAGGTCGTGGACGCCTATCGTTCCAGGGTAGGAGAACTCGTCAACGGCCAGGTCAAAAAGGTCACCAGAGAAGCGGTCATCGTGGACCTGGGCAACAATGCGGAAGCAATTTTGCCCCGGGAAGAGTGGGTACCACGAGAGACTTTCCGAATTGGCGATCGCCTCCGGGCTCTTCTGGAAGAGGTTCGGCCGGAAGCACGCGGTCCACAATTGGCGCTTACCCGTATATCGCCGGCCATGCTGATTGAGTTGTTCAAGATTGAAGTACCCGAGATAGCAGATGGTGTTATCGAAATTCTCGGTTGCGCACGTGATCCCGGCTCCCGGGCAAAGATTGCCGTCAAGACCAACGATGGACGAATCGACCCTGTAGGCGCCTGTGTGGGCATGCGGGGTTCCAGAGTGCAGGCAGTCTCTAACGAACTCGGCAACGAGCGGATCGATATCGTGCCTTGGGATGACAATGTGGCACAGCTTGCGATCAACGCGATGTCGCCGGCCGAAGTGGTGTCAATTGTCGTGGATGAAGAAACAGGCAGCATGGACATTGCCGTTTCGGAAGAAAACCTGGCCCAGGCGATCGGGCGGGGTGGTCAGAATGTGAAGCTGGCCAGTGAGCTGACCGGATGGGAGCTCAACATCATGACCGAGGAAGAAGCCTCGGCCAAGCAGGAAGAAGAAGCGGGAACGATCATCGAGAATTTCATGTCCCAGCTTGATGTCGATGAGGATGTTGCCATTGTTCTGGTGGAAGAAGGATTTACCACGCTGGAAGAAGTAGCCTACGTGCCCATTGAGGAAATGATCGCGATTGAAGGTTTTGACGAGGATATCGTTGAGGAACTTCGCACCCGCGCCAAGAACGCACTGACAACACTGGAGCTGGCCAGCGAAGAAGAGCTCGACAAGGCTGAGCCCGCAGAGGACCTCCTGAATATGGAAGGTATGGATACACGTCTTGCGTTTCAGCTGGCCGGCATGGGTATCGTTACCATGGAGGATCTGGCAGAGCAGGCGATTGACGACCTGCTGGAAATAGACGGCATGACGGAAGAACGGGCGGGTGAATTGATTATGACTGCCAGAGCGCCGTGGTTTGCTGAAGAAGAAGCAGAACAGTAAACCAACCGTCAGATGGTGCGAAGCAGAAGAAGTTGGAAGCAGAGAAGCAGAGAAGCAGAATTAGGGAAGTAGGGAAATACGTATGGCGGAACAAACAGTAGGACAACTTGCAGAAACGATCGGCACGCCGGTAGAGCGCCTGTTGCTTCAGATCGAGGAAGCCAAGCTTCCGCAACGCTCCGCTGATGATGCCATCAAGGAAGACGAGAAGGAAAAGCTCCTGGCCTTTCTCAAGAAAAGTCACGGTGAAGAAGACAGTAAGCCCCGAAAAATTACACTGAAACGCAGAACGGTCTCCACGCTCAAGGCGGGCTCATCGGGTCGCGGGCGCACTGTCAATGTCGAAGTCAGGAAGAAGCGCACCTATGTCCGTCGTGGCGCTGCTGAGACGGAGCAGGAGAACCAGCCGGAACCTGTTGCGGTCGAGGCAGAAGCGGCACCGGCGCCTGCACCTGAAGCGCCCGTCCGTCGCTATTCGAATGAGGCGGACCTTGAGATAGAACGCAAACGCCAGGAAGAAACGGCTCGACGCCAGGCTGAACAGGCAGAAAAGGAAAAGCGGGCCAGGGAAGAAGCCGAGCGTAAGAAAGCCGAGGAAGAGGAAGCAGAAGCCGCCAAGGCGAAAGAGACAGACGCCACAACAGAGGCGGCTGCACTCGAAGAAGCAAAGATATCAGGCCGAAAAGACAAGCGTGATCGGAAGGATCTGGATGATGAAGATATCCAGGCCAAGAAGTCCAAGCATGGCAATCGCAAGCGTCGCGTCGAGGAATTGACCGAGGAAGATTTCGAAGAAGTGCTCGACGAAATTGTCGTCGAGATTGAGGGCGAAGCACCGGCCGAAGATGCCGAGCCGAAATCCGAAGAGGCCGTTACTCTGGGTCTCAGTTCACCGCGAACTCGCAGAACCAGCGGCAAGGTTGCAAAGAAACATGTATTCAATGCGCCAACAGAAGAGATCAAACGAGAAGTTGAACTCGGCGAGAGTGTCACGATTCAGCAGCTATCCCAGAAGATGTCAGTCAAGGCGACAGACGTCATCCGGACGTTGATGAGTCTGGGTATCATGAAGACCATCAACGATTTTATCGACCAGGAAACGGCAACGCTGGTGGTTGAGGAGTTTGGTCATTCCGTCAAACTGCTCGACGCTGATGCCGTGGAAAAGTCCCTGGAAGAGGAGCTCGTCTACGAAAACGAGGCCACGCCGCGAGCACCTGTCGTCACGGTGATGGGGCACGTCGACCACGGGAAGACGTCGCTGCTGGACTACATTCGCAGCTCCAGGGTTGCGAGCGGTGAAGCAGGCGGTATCACGCAGCATATCGGCGCCTATCGCGTCACCACAGATCATGGTGAGATCTGTTTTATCGACACGCCCGGTCACGCGGCCTTTACTGCCATGCGGGCCCGCGGTGCGAATTCCACGGATATCGTTATCCTTGTCGTCGCGGCAGACGACGGTGTCATGCCCCAGACCGAGGAAGCAATTCAGCATGCCAAAGGCGCTGAAGTACCGATAGTCGTTGCGATTAACAAAATGGACAAGGAAGGCGCTGACCCCGATCGTGTCAAGAACGAACTGGCAGCGCGTGATGTGATTCCGGAGGACTGGGGTGGCGACACACAGTTCGTTCCCGTCAGCGCATTAACGGGCGACGGCGTCAACGATCTGCTCGAAGCCGTGTTGCTTCAGGCGGAGATCCTGGAACTCAAGGCCGTACAGGATGGCCCTGCACAGGGTGTCGTCATTGAATCGGAACTCGACAAGGGCAAAGGGCCGGTAGCCACGCTGCTCGTGCAGAATGGAACGCTTAAGCAGGGCGATACGATTGTTGCCGGTCAGTTCTTTGGCCGGGCCCGGGCGCTGAATGATGAAAATGGCAAGCAGATCAAGCAGGCGGGCCCCGCGACGCCTGTCTCTGTTCTGGGCCTGAACGGCAACCCGGATGCGGGCGACCCGTTCCTGGTTGCGCAGAATGAGAAGAAAGCCCGCGAAGTGACGGAGTTCAGGGCACAGAAGGTTAATGATGCCCGACTCAGTACCACCACATCGCTCGACAGCCTGTTCGACAACTTTGGTGCCGACGCGGTCAAGCGACTGAATGTTGTGGTCAAGGCTGACGTCAGGGGTTCTCTTGAGGCTATCGTGTCAGCATTGAATGATGTGGGTAATGACGAGGTCATGGTCAATGTCGTTCTGCAGGGTGTTGGTGCAATTACAGAATCCGATGCGACCTATGCGGTAACCTCGGGCGCGGTTGTATTCGGCTTTAATGTCCGGGCGGACAACGCGGCGAAGAAGGTCATTGAATCTGAAGGCCTCGACCTGCGTTATTACAAGGTTATATATGACCTGGTGGATGATGTGAAAGCGGCTCTCACCGGTATGCTGGCACCTGAAGTCCGGGAAGAGATTGTCGGTATCGCGGAAGTCCGCGATGTATTCCAGTCCAAGAAGCTGGGACAGATCGCTGGTTGCATGGTGCTCGAGGGATCAGTTCACAAATCGAAGAAAATCAGGGTCCTGCGAGATAACGTGGTGATCTACGAGGGTGAACTGGAGTCTCTGCGTCGATTCAAGGACGAGGTACAGAGCGTTGTGAACGGCACGGAATGCGGTATCGGTGTCAAAAACTACAATGACGTACGTGTAGGGGATCAGATCGAAGTATTTGATTCCCGCGAAGTAGCACGGGAACTTTGACGGCTGTCGCCATGGCACGTGAATCCAGCCGCGGTCGAAAAGTCGCGGATCTCATCCAGCGCGAACTGGCGATATTGATCCAGCGCGAGATCAAGGATCCCCGAATTGGCATGGTCACTGTCAATGAAGTAACCGTGAGTCGCGATCTGGCGTTTGCGGATGTCTATTTCACGGTGCTGCCCGCAGGAAACACACGCGAGGTTGAGGATACCCTGAACCAGGCGAGTGGTTTCATGCGCACCTACCTGTCCAAGATCCTGAGCACCCGAATCACACCTCGACTACGCTTTCACTACGATACGACACTGGATACCGGCGGTTACATGGATAAAGCCATCGACCGGGCTCTTGCGGAAGACCGCGTTCGCCGTGTTGATGACGATCGTGAAGACGGTAATTTTTCAGAAGAAGAGAATGGCTAGAAAAAGAAAAGGGCGGGATATCAGTGGCATCCTGCTGCTGGACAAACCCGCCGGGATGACGTCAAATGCCGCCCTGCAGGTCGCCAAGCGCTGCTTTTTTGCCGGTAAAGCAGGTCATACGGGTTCTCTGGACCCACTTGCCACCGGTGTGCTGCCCCTCTGCTTCGGTGAAGCCACCAAGTTTTCGCAGTATCTGCTTGATGCAGACAAACGTTACCTGACGAGAATCCGTCTGGGTGTAACGACAGATTCAGGTGACTCAGACGGAGAACTCCTTGAAACCCGGGCAGTTCCCGAGATATCCGATGCCGAGCTTGAAGCGGTGCTCGATGACTATCGAGGCGATATTACCCAGATACCCTCGATGTACTCTGCCATCAAGGTCGACGGTCAGCCGCTTTACAAGCTGGCACGTCAGGGAATAGAGGTAGAGCGCAAGGCGCGACCGGTGACTATTTCGAGACTCGAAGTCGTGGAACGGTCTGCGGATGAACTGATCCTCGATGTCTCATGCAGCAAGGGAACGTATATACGCACCCTGGCCGAAGATATCGGCAAGGATCTGGGCTGCGGCGCGCATGTGATCGAACTGCGTCGCTCGGAAGCCGGACCGTTTAAAGAGGCGGAAACGGTAACCCTGGCACAGGTAGAAGCCCTGAGCGAAGATCGAGATCAGCTGGACGAACTCTTGCTGCCGGTCAGTGCCGCGGTAAAAGACTGGCCAGGTATCGAATTGACAGAAATAACAGCCTCATACCTGAAGCAGGGGCAACCGGTTCAGGTGGCGAACGCGCCAACGGAAGGCTGGGTAAGAATTTTTTCAGGATCTGACGATGGCGATGAGTTTGTCGGCGTCGGTGAGATCCTGGAGGATGGACGGATCGCACCTCGAAGACTCGTGGTCTGATCCTGACAGGAAAAAGCGGGCATCTACAAATATGCGTGGATGTTCCTGTTTACAAGTGCGCAAAGCACATCATGCATATTAACTGGAGAAACTAATGGCATTATCAACACAAAAAAAGGCTGAAATTGTTAAGGAATATGGCGCTTCCGACGGTGACACGGGTTCACACGAAGTCCAGGTAGCGCTGCTGACTGCAAATATTGAACAACTGCAGTTGCACTTCAAAGAGCATGCCCATGATCATCATTCGCGGGTAGGGCTTCTTCGCATGGTCAGTCAGCGTCGAAAGCTGCTGAATTATCTGCGTAACAAGGATGCCGAACGGTATGCAGCCATTATCAAGAAACTGGGACTGCGCCGATAGGAACAGCCACCGGCCCGGGGTAAGGGTCGGCATAGATTGGAGAATTATGTGAGTTATGTAAGCAAGAAATTTAATTACGGCGGACAGGAAGTGCTGCTTGAGACCGGTAAGGTCGCAAGACAGGCGGATGCCGCTGTCATGGTAACAATGGCTGAAACCACCGTACTGGTGGCTGTTGTTGCAAGAAGAAGCGTATCACCGGGGCAGGATTTCTTCCCCTTGACCGTGAATTACGAAGAGAAAACCTATGCAGCCGGCAAGATTCCGGGTGGTTTCTTCAAGCGGGAAGGTCGTCCCTCCGAAAAGGAAACCCTGACCTGTCGCCTGATTGACCGTCCGATTCGCCCGCTGTTTCCGAAAGGCTTCATGAATGAGGTCCAGGTGACCTGTCAGGTTGTATCGGCAAACAAGGATGTCGATCCTGATATTCCCGCGATGATCGGTGTGTCAGCGGCACTGTCGCTGTCAGGTATCCCGTTTGCGGGTCCGATCGGTGCGGCCAGAGTCGGCTTTACGCCGGACGGTTACCTGCTGAACCCGGGCTTCGAAGCCCTGAAGACCTCTGACCTGGATATGGTCGTTGCAGGTACCGAATCTGCGGTACTGATGGTGGAATCAGAAGCCAATGAGCTGACAGAAGACCAGATGCTTGGCGCTGTGCTTTTTGCTCACCAGGAAATGCAGGCAGTTATTGCTGCCGTGAATGAGCTGAAAGCAGAAGCCGGTAAGCCGGTATGGGACTGGCAGCCGGCTGAAGACAACACCTCGCTTGTCGAGGCAGTTCAGGCGCAGTTTGCAGACTCGATTGCAGACGCCTATCGCATAACTGAAAAGCAGTCCCGTCAGGACAAGCTTTCAGAACTGCGAACAGCAGCGGTTGAGGCACTGCAGACTGAAGAGCTGGATGCAGACGAGATCAAGGGTGCCTTCGGCAAGCTTGAGAAGAAAATCGTTCGTCGCTCTATCGTGGAAGGCAATCCCAGAATCGATGGTCGTGATACGAAGACCGTTCGACCGATCAGCGTTGAAGTGGGTATTCTGGCGAAGGCTCACGGTTCCGCACTGTTTACGAGAGGTGAAACCCAGGCCCTGGTATCAGCCACGCTGGGTTCCATGCGGGACGCTGCCATCATTGATGCCCTGCAGGGCACCTATCGGGATAACTTCCTGCTGCACTACAACTTCCCGCACTACAGTGTCGGCGAAACCGGTTTTTCCGGTGGACCCAAGCGTCGGGAAATCGGCCACGGTCGGCTGGCCCGCCGCGGCATCACTGCCGTACTGCCGAAGTCTGAGGACTGGCCTTACACGACTCGAGTGGTATCAGAAATCACCGAGTCCAACGGTTCATCTTCAATGGCTTCTGTCTGTGGTGCCAGCCTGGCGCTGATGGATGCCGGTGTACCGCTCAAGGCACCGGTTGCCGGTGTTGCGATGGGTCTGGTATTGGAAGGTGAGGATTTTGCGGTCTTAACGGATATCCTGGGTGATGAAGATCATCTGGGCGATATGGACTTCAAAGTTGCTGGCACCGAAACCGGTGTGACCGCACTGCAGATGGATATCAAGATCCAGGGAATCACCGAGCAGATTATGGAAACAGCACTGGGCCAGGCCCGGGATGCCCGACTCCATATCCTCGGTGAAATGAACAAGGTCCTGGGTCAGTCCCGTGAAGGTGTTTCTGAAAATGCGCCTGCAATGGTGACCATCAAGGTTGACGCTGACAAGGTCAGGGACGTGATCGGCAAGGGCGGTTCTACCATTCGCGGTATCACTGAAGAAACGGGTGCCTCCATCGACATCGAAGATGACGGCTCTATCACCATCTTCGGTGAAGACGCGGACTCCAGGGACAAGGCTGTTGCCATGATCGAGGCGATCACCGCGGAAGCGGAAGTTGGCCAGATCTATGATGGCAAGGTTGTCAAAATCGCAGACTTTGGTGCGTTTGTGAACATCCTGCCGGGTAAAGACGGTCTGGTCCATATCTCGCAGATCGCTAAAGAGCGAGTCGAGAAAGTAACCGACTACCTGAACGAGGGTGACGAGGTGAAAGTTCTCGTCCTTGATGTTGATCGTGGTCGTATCAAGCTTTCCATGAAGGAACTGCTCGAGGACGATGAGTCTGGAGACGATTCGGCTGATGAGGAGCTGGCCAGCTAAGTAAGCACCGGCCTAAAAAAAGGGCAGCTCACGCTGCCTTTTTTTTGCCTCAAATCAGATTGATCAACGCTTGTCGGCGACCGGGATCTACCCCGGGGGATTGATGACAGGTGAGTTCGCGATCAGGTCGTCCACGACGGAAGGATCCGCCAGGGTGCTGGTATCCCCGACGTTATGTGGTTCGTTCTCGGCAATCTTGCGCAGTATTCGCCGCATGATTTTTCCGGACCGGGTTTTCGGCAGTCCGGGCGCCCATTGCAGAATGTCCGGCTTCGCGATGGCACCGATCTCACTGCGTACCAGATCGTTCAGTTCGGCTTTCAGTTCATCGGTTCCTTCTGTGCCGGACATCAGGGTAACGAAAGCATAGATACCCTGACCCTTGATATCGTGCGGGTAGCCCACGACTGCCGCCTCTGCGACCAGCTCATGTTCCACCAGTGCACTTTCAACTTCTGCTGTTCCCATTCGATGACCGGAAACATTGAGAACATCATCAACACGGCCTGTAATCCAGTAGTAGCCATCCTCGTCCCGCCTGGCCCCGTCACCGGTGAAGTAATAGCCTGGATAAGCCGAGTAGTAGGTTAGAAAACAGCGTTCGTGATCGCCGAAGACGGTGCGAATCTGTCCTGGCCATGAACCCGAAATAGCGAGGTTGCCGGAGGCAGCACCCTCGATTTCCTTGCCATTTTCGTCAAGGATGACGGGCTTCACGCCAAAGAAAGGCAGCGTGGCAGACCCGGGCTTCAGGGCGGTGGCACCGGGCAGCGGCGTAATCATGATGCCGCCGGTTTCAGTCTGCCACCAGGTATCAACGATAGGGCAACGGTCTTCGCCCACCACATGGTAATACCACTCCCAGGCTTCCGGGTTGATCGGTTCACCCACCGTACCCAGTACACGCAGCGATTTTCGGGATGTTCGTGTGACCGGTTCATTGCCCTGTCCCATCAGGGCTCTTAAAGCAGTGGGCGCTGTATAGAAAATATTGACCTGGTGCTTGTCGACGACTTCCCAGCAACGTGACGCATCTGGATAGGTCGGGACGCCCTCGAACATCAGCGTGATGGCCCCGTTGGCCAGGGGACCGTAGACGATGTATGTGTGGCCTGTGACCCAGCCGACATCCGCGGTACACCAGTAGACGTCACCCTCGTGATAATCGAAGACATACTTGTGAGTCATGGCCGCCTGCAGCATATAACCGCCGGTTGTATGCAGCACGCCTTTCGGCTTCCCTGTTGAACCTGAGGTGTAGAGGATGAACAGGGGGTCTTCGCTGTTCATGGGTTCCGCATCGCAATCTGCAGAAACGCCTGCAGTTGCCTCGTGATACCAGATATCCCTTGGTGATTGCCATTCGATATCCCCACCGGTGCGTTTGACGACCACGACCGTACTCACATTCGGACAGGAGAGCAGTGCCTGGTCAGTGTTGCTTTTCAGGGGGATAGAACGACCGCCCCGGACACCTTCATCCGCGGTGATAACGGTCCGGCAATCGGCGTCCAGAATGCGGTCTGCCAGTGCCTGGGGAGAGAAACCACCAAAAACCACTGAATGGATCGCGCCGATTCGGGCGCAGGCCAGCATGGCGTAAGCTGCTTCAGGAATCATCGGCATGTAAATACAGACACGGTCACCCTTGCTGACACCACGATCTTTCAGCACGTTGGCGAGTCGACAGACAGCTTCATGCACCTCGTTATAGGTGATGGTCCTGTCGTCTGCCGGATCATCACCTTCCCAGATGATCGCGGTCTTGTCTCCTTTCAGCTCCAGGTGCCGGTCGATACAGTTGTAGCAGGCGTTGAGTTCGCCATCGATAAACCAGCGGGCCTCACCCTTGTGAAAGTCAGATTCGGTCAGTTTTGACCACGGCTTGAACCAGGTCAGAAACTCGTCAGCCTTTTGCGCCCAGAACTCGTCTGATCGATTGACCGAGGCATCGTACATGGCACGGTACTGATCCTGTCGAATATGTGCGTGGCTTTCTACTTCCTTGGGGACGGGGTGAAGGGTGTGTACTGACATCTCGAATCTGGCTAGTTGAGTGGAGCCAATAGGGTGCCACAATGATGGTCAGCATGAAACCGTGTTCAGGTGGACTGCCATGAAGCCTGGTCGCCGGTTTCCGTACGCGGGCGACGCTTTCTGTTGCGCCTCTTTCGCCGTTTGGGTCCGGAGGATTGCTTCATTTCATTGCGTCTTTCAGCGCTCGCTTCCTGGTATTCCGTCCACCATTCACCGAGTTGCTCGAGCTCTTCTCCAGCGGTTTCCCGCAGTATCAGGAAATCGTAGGCGGCGCGAAACCGCTTGTGCTCCAGAAGGATGTCCGGTTTCTGGCCAAACCGCATGGGTAGTCTGAACTGCAGGAACCAGATGTCCCGCAGGGGTCCAGTAAAGCGGCGTGGAATAGAAGTGAACAGCTGCTGCTTCGCCAGTACATTGTTGGCGGCTTCCTGGGATGCCTGTACCTGGGTCATATTCTCCTCGTTCTGCAAGCGATCCCGTTCCTCGACGAACGGATACCAGAGCAGCGCGGCGAACACAAAAGCGGGTGTAACGGGTTTCCCCTCGGCAATACGTCGATCAGTACTGTCCAGGGCAGCGGTAATCAGGCCCTGGGCAGGGTAGTCTTTCATCGAACGATTGGCGTCCGGAAACAGCCAGCCAAAAATTTCGTGCTCCAGCAGAGCGGAAAAGGCAGCCGAGCCGTATCCTGACATGAACAGCTTCAGCATTTCCTCGAAGAGTCGAGCCGGCGGTATAACCTGAATCAGGTATCCCAGAGACCTGATCGTTTTTTCGGTATGCGGTTCTATGCTGAAATCCAGCTTCGCCTGAAAACGAATGGCCCGCAGCATCCGAACCGGATCTTCCCTGAACCGATCCTCGGCGTCGCCAATGGGACGAATAATCCGTTGGCGGATATCATCAACGCCGTTCGCCAGGTCGATGATCTCCCCGGTTTCCGGCTGGTGATAAACCGCATTCATTGTGAAATCGCGACGAAATACATCTTCTTCAAAGTTGCCGAACACATTGTCGACAAGCGTCCTGCCGGAATCTGAATGATTCTCGTCGTACTGATCGTCATGGGGTGCACGGAAGGTCGTGACCTCCACGATTTCCCTGCCAAACCGAACATGCACGATCCTGAAGCGCTTGCCGATGATGCGGGAATTTCGAAACAGATCCCTGACCTCTTCAGGATGCGCATCTGTCGCAACGTCAAAGTCTTTGGGTGTCTTGCCAAGCAGCAGATCACGAACGCAGCCGCCGACCACATAGGCCTGGTAACCGTGCTCGGTCAGACGGTTGACGACCTTGATGGCGTTGATGCTGATGTGGTGATTGTCGATGGTGTCGAGCGTGCCGTTCATCCTGGCAGACCAACGGGTGGGCACCGGTATATCCTGATCATAAGAAAGCTGGTCGTGAAAGGCTGGATTTTAGCAGAGTTGCGGGCCTCTGCGGAAAGTCGGATGGAACT
>JAQCAK010000474.1 GCA_027621895.1 Pseudomonadota bacterium
AATACGGAGACGTTGCGGTGACCATCCTCGATGGGCACGTGGCGCAATGTGAAATACAGCGTGGACCGAACAATTTTTTCGACGTCCAGCTGATCAGGGACATCGCCGATGCTTTCGAGGATATCGATGAGAGCAATGCCGTTCGGGCGATCGTGCTGTGTGCGGAAGGCAAGCACTTCTGTGCCGGTGCCAACTTCGGCTCGCAGCAACGCGCCAACGAACTCAACGAGCGGACCAGCGACAACCGGAATCCCCTCTACGATGAGGCCGTCCGCCTGTTCCGCTCCAGGAAACCGGTGATCGCAGCCGTACAGGGTGCTGCCGTGGGTGGCGGATTGGGCCTGGCCGTGATGGCGGATTTCCGCGTGGTCTGTCCGAATACCCGAATGACCGCCAATTTCGTCAAGCTTGGGTTTACCCCGGGCTTTGGATTGACTCATACCCTGGCACAGGTGATCGGCCAGCAGAAAGCAAACCTGCTGTTCATGACCGGTCGGCGAATCGACGGCGAAACCGCTTTTGACTGGGGACTGGGTGACGTCATGGCCGAGAACGAAACGGTCAGGGAAGAAGCCATCAAGCTCGCAACCGAGATCGCGGAAAACGCGCCGCTGGCGCTGCTGTCAGTACGTGAGCAGTTGCGGCCCGGTCTGGCAGAAGCAGTCGATGCAGTCACGACCATAGAAAGTCGCGAACAGCTCTGGCTTCAGGGCACCAATGACCACAAGGAAGGGGTCAAGGCCGTCGCTGAACGTCGCGTCGGCAACTTCACCAACACCTGATCGCCTGTCTCAGCAACGATGCCCCGGGTACCCGGGGCATCTGACGGCGAGTTACACGTCATCTGTTACGCCGGACACTCAAAGCAGATCAACCAGTTCGTAGATGCGATCCCCGACATAGGGAAACTCATCGACTGGCGTGCGACCCAGTCGTACCACAATGACATCACGGTCCGGATCGCACAGGATTCGCTGGCCATCAAAACCGCCACAGTAAAACTGATGCGGATTACCAGGGTTCATCCACCAGTGAGCGCCGTAACAGTCGTCGGCGCTGTGAAACGTGGGCGAACGTGCATAGTCGACCCAGTCCCTTGTCAAAATCTGTTTGCCATCCCATCTGCCACCCCGCAGATACAGCAGGCCGAAGCGCGCAAAATCCTGGGGTATGGCCATCAGGAAAGATGAGCCGATGAAAGTCCCCGCGGTATCAAACTTGGGCGTCGCCGTTCGAACCCCGATGGGTTCCCAGAGTTCATCGTTCATGAACCTCAGCATGCCCGATGCACCCTCACCCACCACCTGCTTCAGCAGTCGACAGATGATGTTGGTGGTACCACTCGAGTAGTACCAGTAAGAACCCGGTTCATGAACCAGCGGTTTGGATGCAGCAAATGCACCCGTATCGTGGCGCCCGTCGAACATCAGCATGGGTATGACATCAGAAACTGCGCCGTCGACATAGTCCTCCTGGAATGCCAGGCCGCTCGACATTCGCAGCAGCTGATCCAGTGTGATATGCCGTCGATCATCATCCTGCCATTCGGGGACATCAACAGGCGCATAAAGATCCAGGCGACCCTGCTCAACCAGGATGCCTGCCAGTGCGTGCACCATGCTTTTCGCCATGGACCAGGAGTACTGCAGGTAAAAGGCATTCGCGCCATGATCATAGCGCTCATAGATCAATTGCCCGTTTTTCACCACCAGCAGCGCATAGGTCACGCCCTGCGGCCCTTCCAGGTCAAAAATCTCATGGGTCAGGCGGTCGAACGCCTGCGGGTCTGAAGGCCGGGGTTCCGTCCGATCCCAGTTTTCCGTCGGCCAGGGAACGCCGGTTGGCTGCCCGGGCAAGACCGGCAGGCCACTCGCAATAGATTCAGTTCGTAGCATGTTCAATACCCTATGTGTTGTGCCGGCTGGCTGTCTGCAGACCAGGGGCGACCCTGGTTCGCCAGACTCTGGCAAAGGTCAGTCCGACGATGAGCACCGCAATAAAATAGACACTGGGTAACAGCGCAATCCGGATGTCATCCATGACGGTCGATGCAATCAGGAAGGCAACCGCCAGATTTCGGATACTCCCCTCGATGGCGACTGTGGCCGCGTCGGTCGGACTGAGCCTGACCAGGCGGCTGAGACCGTAGCCGGTTGCGAGCGCCATGACACACAGTGCCAGTGACAACGGCAGGGCAATACCCATACCGGCCTTCAGGCCGTCCCACTGTTCGATCAGTAACAGCAGGCACACCAGGTAGAGCATGATCTGGGCAATATTCTGCATGAGCCGGGTATGCCGTAACACGAATTCTTCTTTCCACGCACGCCACAGCATACCGACGCCTACTGGCACCACCACCAGCACTAGCAGATTCAGCAGGGTCTCGACGACAGGGAGCCGAACCTCGCCCGACAGTTCAGGCACCAGCAGCCCGAACGAGGCAAACAGCACTGGTACCGTGATAAAAGACAGCAGACTGGAAACCGATGTCAGCAGCACTGACAGTGCCAGGTCAGCCCGGGCAATCAGTACCAGCATGTTGGAGAATCCGCCACTCGGACAGGCCGCGACCAGCAGGACGCCGAGCACAAGGTGAGGAG
>JAQCAK010000475.1 GCA_027621895.1 Pseudomonadota bacterium
TCCGTGACTTCAAACACAATCTGCTCGGGCTTGAGACCGAGTTCATCACAGTACGATACAGTGGTTCGCAGGCAGTAGGAGGGGTCGTAAACGGCCGTTGGATTGAAGTTGATAAACAGCCAGTCATTGTTGATACCGAGCTCCGCAGACCTCCTCACGGCGGATCTTCTGGCAGCCAGGTCAACCTGAAACAGGATGCCTGCATCTGCCGCCGTCTGGAAGATATGTCCGGGGCTGATCGCTGACTGATCTGTCTCGAAACCTCGAAACAGCGCCTCGAAGCCAACAACCTGATCGTTCCGGTTAGCGCAGATCGGCTGGAAATGGCTGGTGTAACGTTCCTGCTCGATCATTTCCTGCAACCATTTACCGTGGGAAAGGTTGATCAGTCGATCCAGCGTCATCACCCGTCCCAGGGCCTGAACATCAGGTACGGAACCCTGTGGCAGTGTCATGGCCCTGGAACCGGCCAGTTCCCGTGAACTCAGTACCCCGCCAACCTGGATCAGGAACGAGTTCAGCTGCTCATCGTTGAGCGAAACCCTGACGATGTCATTGTCGAGCAGGCTGTAGTCAAAAGAGGTTTCGCCCAGAAAAGCGCCGAGCTTCGCATAGGTGTGATCGAGCGGGCACCATAGGTATACGTCATTTTCGAGGTGGGTAATATCTGCAAAGGATTCACATTCCGGGCAGTGCATGATTCAGGTCCGCGTCATATTCGTTAAAGTTACGCTGTTGCCGCATTTCAGATTGGTTATCCTGATTGGACACATGCTGGACGGGCTTCGCTTCAGTTGTCTCCAGGTCTCTGCATAAAGGCTGGTCTGGAACACGGGGTCAGCTGAACTCCGAAAGAAAATTCGACGCAAAAGCCTGACCAGGCCGGCAGAACCGCCGCAGCCGGTGTTAGTATCAGTAACTGATTGTTTAAGTGAGCCCTGCGCAGTTGATCGCGTATCTGCATAACTATCTTCAGGTGATGCCTTTGTTCGTCCAGTTGGCTTTCTGGATGTCACTTGTCTGCCTGTTGCTGACAGGGGCTGCGCTGGTTTGTCTGCTCTGGATCAGGTTGCGCACCCTGCAGCGACAGAAAGTGCAGCAGGAAGTCCTTGATCGATGGAAACCGATTCTACGCGCGATCAGACAGGGGCGCCCGGTCAAGGTGCCGGTAGTCCGCCAGGAACTGGCGCACTACCTGCTGGAACAATGGCTTGAAGATCGGGAACTTGCCAATGATGATCATGGTGCCAGGCTGGACCAATTCGCGTCTGAGGCAGGCCTGAAAGACAATGTGGCCCGGCTGACTTCACACTATCCGATCAAGTGGCTGGCCCCGGACGCCAGGGCGGTGATGATTGCAGCGCGGGCCGCCCGCTGGATAGACTCAGAAGAGATCCGGGACAACCTCTACGACCTGGCAGATCGGGACAGTCTTGCTCTCGCGGTACAAGCCTCGGAATCACTACTGTACCTGGACGACAAGGACGCCACTCACCTGGCGGTTCGACTGCTGTTCCGATTTCCTGAGCACGATAACTACATCACGACCCGGCTGGGCGCGGCCGGAGGAGAAAAGGTGATCCTGATGCTGGATCCTTTTCTTGAGAATCTGCCGAGCGCGAATCTCGAGGATTTTGTTTACCTGATAGAACGCAGTGACAACCGGAATCTGGTACCGGTACTGGAGCGGTTGCTGGATGGTGAGCGAACAGATGAAGAACTGGCATCTATTCTCAGGGCATTGAGTAATATCGGCAGCGCTGCGCAGCGTGACCGTGTCCTGGGGTATCTTGGTCATCCCACCGGCTATGTCAGACTGCAGGCCGCATCCGCGCTGCGCAGAACCGGTCTGCCCGCTGATCGTGACCGACTGATTCCGATGCTGTCCGATCCGGACTGGTGGATCCGTTATCGAGCCGCCGAGAGCTATATTGCGCTGACCCGCGACAATGACCTGATCCAGTCCACCATCGACTCCCTGACGGACCCCTATGCCAGGGATATCCTGAGACACGCGAGGAGTGAGAGAACATGGCATTTGATCTGATGCCCTGGCAGCAGCTTCTCGCATGGATCTTCATGATCTATGTGCTGTCTGCCAGTGCTGTGTACCTGGTGCTGAATGGTATTGCCTACAGCTCTTTAAGGGAGTACGCGAGGAACAAGCGGCTCGATACCGACCTGTCTTTGTATACGGGGCTTGAACCACCGATCACGGTGATTGTGCCGGCCTTCAATGAAGGTACCACGATTGTCTCTTCTGTCCAGTCGATCCTGCAGCTTCACTATCCCAACCTGGAAGTTGTGATCGTGAATGACGGTTCCCGGGATAACACCCTGGATGCCCTGATCAAGGCTTTCAGGTTCGAACCGTTCGAGGAAGCGGTAAGATCCCGGATTGATACAAAGACCGTGAAGCAGGTTTACCTTTCCCGGGCTATCAATAACCTGCGCCTGGTGGACAAGGAAAACGGTGGCAAGGCAGACGCCATTAACGTCGGGATCAACATCGCACGAAGTCCACTTTTTTGCTGTGTTGATGCTGATTCAGTCCTGGAGCCGGCTTCACTGCTGAAGATCGTTCAGCCGTTTCTTGATAACCT
>JAQCAK010000476.1 GCA_027621895.1 Pseudomonadota bacterium
CCAGGAACTCCGAGGGATCATTCGGAAAGGCGTCGCCATTATCACCGACACCATCGCCATCTGAATCCCTGGTTTCGGCAGGATTGTTCGGAAACACGTCGCCGTTGTCGCCAACGCCGTCGCCATCGGAGTCGGTGGTCTCGTCAGGATCGTTGGGAAATGCATCGTCAGCATCCGGGACGCCATCATTGTCGGCATCCAGTGACCCCGGCGGATCCTCGCTGTCGCAGATACCGTCTTCATCACTGTCCACAATGCCGGACGGATCATTCGGGCACTGATCGGCATTGTCTCCGGTGCCATCGCCATCCGAGTCAGTGGTTTCTGACGGGTTACTCGGGAACGCGTCGCTGTTGTCACCGACGCCATCGCCATCCGAGTCGCTGGATTCCGTGGCATCTTCCGGAAAGGCATCCGCGTTGTCACCCACGCCATCGCCGTCTGTATCCCGGGATTCGGATTCATCCAGCGGGAACGCATCCATGGCGTTGGGTACACCGTCACCATCTGAGTCGATTGACCCGCGGGTCAGCTGGCCGCGAAGTTCGCCCTGGGGATAGGCCGCACTCGCGGCCTGCACGTACAGTCCGTTTTCCAGGTAGAGAACAAGCTGGGCGGCGTTCAGTGGCTGCCTCTCGATAAACCAGTGACTCAGATCGCCGGTCTGCGGTACGAAACTGGAAAGGGCGTCCTCCGTCAGCTGGAACAGCAAATCACCGCTTTCACCGGGTGCAGCCTGGCGAATCTGCACGGCAGTGGGTGAGCTGATTCCAACCAGGTTAACGTGTGCAGACAGGCGATTGGCGGTGAGATCCGTTGTCACCGCGATCGTACCGACAGCCTCACTGGTGACTGGCTCTTCTGCAACGACCTGGGCGGGATCAAGCGATGCGATTCGCAGGTCGTAGCCCGCCGGTAGCACCTGCCCGCGCAGGGTACCCGCGGGGTCCTCAGGCGTTTCTATGCTGAAATACAGCCGGCCAGCCGCCAGGGCGTCAGACAGCTCGCCGTTGAATGGCAGATCGGCACTGAACCAGTGATTGCCGTTGGCCGGATCCGGTTCGGCCCGCGCAACCACTGGCCCAATGGCGCCGGCAATGCCCTCGCGGAGCTGGGCTGCCGTGATCGTTGTGCCGGTTCCGGTCAGATGCAGCTGCGCCAGATTGGTGACGGTGTTCAGGGTCAAGGCGGCCTTGATGAAACCAGCGCTGTCAGCGGGCAGCGGCACCAGCTCGAGACCTGAAGGGGTGGTGATGTAAGTCTCGATGCCCGCGGGCAGGATCTGTGCCCGCAATTCACCATCGGGGTAGGTCTCGCTGTGCACATCAAAGTAGGCCTGCCCGTTCGCGATCCGGTCCATGGTGTCCTGGTCCAGCAGCGTATCATCGGCCAGGTGCCAGCGACTGGCGTTGCCGGCATCCCGTTCCAGGGTCGCCAGCACGGGTCCAGCCTGCCCGGCGAACCCGCTGTGCAGATGTACCGCCGTCGCCTCGGTATTCGTGATGTCGACTTTTGTACTGACTTCACCGGTTGTCGGCAGGTAAACCAGTTGCGCCTGCGCCAGCCCCGATGACCGGGACGGCGTGACGACCTGGTCTGCGGTCAGGGCGGTGGTGATTTCAACCACTGCCGGGAGTGCGCCTTTGGCTACATCGATCAGCCCTTCCAGGCTTGAGACCGAGATGCCCTCGGGCAGGGTAACGGTTCCCTCGGTTTCCAGTGACTTGATCTCACTGACAGTCTGTTCAAGAGACGTGATCGCCTCTTCAGCCAGCAGCGTACCGGTCAGGCCGTCGAGTAGCGGGCCTGTGCCGCCGACTGCGGCATTTATTCGGGCTGACAGGTCGTTCAGGACCTCTGAGATATCGGCCTGTTCAGTGCTGCCGGGTTCAACGAATCCGAGCAGGGCAGCGGATACGGAGGATATGGCCAGGCTGAGATCGTTGCTTGTGGTGAAGTCGGCATTCGCAAGGTTGGTGATGTCGATGAGGCTGACAGAAGCAATTTTCAATCCGACGGGAATCTCCAGCAGCGGATAGACCTCGCCGAGAATTGAGGCGACCCGCTCATTGGCAAGGTCCAGGTTGGCGGCGGTGAGCAGGGTCCCATCGCCCATGGACAGGGCAGCGGCCACCACAAACTCAGACAGGGGCGAGACAAATGCAGAGCCGGTCACCGTGCCGTCCTCGTCGTTATCGAGGCTTTCGATGGCCGCACTGAGCCGGAAACCGTCTGGCAGCGGGTAGGTCTGGCCGAAGCTGACAGTCACAGGATCGCCCGTGGCATCCAGACCGACTCGACACACGGGCTTCAGGTCGCAGACAGTCTCCGCGTCGTTGCCACTGACGACGATCAGCAGTGGCAGCTGCAGTTCGTCGGCGAGAGAAAACGAAACCTGGAAGTTGCCAGCGTTGTCGGTGATTGCTGAAACGCCAACCGGATTGCCGGCGGCATCAAACAGGTTGATGTCGGCGTCGAGGATCGCCTCCTTGATGGCTGAGCCGCGGAAACTTTAATCGAAACTGGACGGTTCCGGATCCGGGGTCGGGTCCGGGTCGGGTGCCGGCGATGCGCCCCCACCCCCACCACCGCCACCACCGCA
>JAQCAK010000477.1 GCA_027621895.1 Pseudomonadota bacterium
CCGTATTTGTCTTTCATTTCAGTCTCCTCAAATAAACAAGGGTGGCTGTCGCCACCCTTTTCAAGTTTTACCACTCTCGTCGAGTAGGCTGGATACCCTTCGGCCACTTGTCGAAGTTCCTGGCAACCGCTTCGCCGATTTCGGCGACTGACCAGGGTCCTTCTGTGTTGTCCTTGGAGATGATTTCCTGGGCCTGCCAGGACATCAGCTGGACACTGTTTCCCGCGACCAGGAATGTGCGCCCGGTCACATCCCTGGCATCATCACTGCCGAGCCATACGACGATCGGAGAGACCTTGTCCGGGGACAGCAGTTCTTCCAGGTTCTGACCTTCCGGCAATATGTCTTCGGTCAGTCGGGAATAGGCAGTCGGTGCCAGGATATTGACGCGAATACCGTACTTCAGGCCTTCCTGGAACAGGCAGCGTGCAAAACCGGCAATACCGGCCTTGGCAGCACCATAGTTGGTCTGTCCAAAGTTGCCCAGCAGGCCAGAGGTAGAAGCCGTGACAACAATGCTGCCGCCGGTTTCCTGTTTCAGCATCTGATCGTAAGCTGCCTTGACTGTCAGGTAGGTGCCACGAAGGTGCACGTCAATAACGGCGTCCCACATGTCGTTGGTCATGTTCTTGAATGACTTGTCCCGCAGGATACCGGCGTTGGCGATCACGAAGTCGATTTTGCCAAAGTTGTCCACGGCGTCCTGGATCATGGCTTTGGTATCTTCTTCCTTGGCCACGTTGCCATAGTTGGGAACTGCCTTGCCGCCCATGGCCTTGATCTTCTCGACCACCTGGTCGGCCATGGCCGAACTGCCGCCGGTGCCGTCTCTTGACCCACCCAGGTCATTAACCACCACGGATGCACCTTCTTTGGCCAGCAGCAGTGCGTGGGTTTCCCCAAGACCTCCGCCCGCGCCCGTGACCAGGGCGACTTTTCCGTCCAACATTCCCATATCTTGCTCCTCCAAGGATTGAAAAGGGGTGAAAAATTGAAGGCGCAAAGTAAATCATATTGCACCGCTGTTTGCACCCGTTAGCGCGGTTCGGGTCGGGTTCAGAAAGTATAGCTGTGGCCTTCTTTCGCCCAGGCTTTAAAGCCCGCTGCCCGGGCCTGGTCGCGAAAATCCTGCCAGTTATCACCATAGTGCATCAGGATCGTTTTGCGTTTAACTGCCGCCGGCAGGGTGCTGAGTTCATCCAGCGAGGCGTGAACGCCACCCGTAAACAGCTGGCAGTCATGGAAGATGATGTCGAAGTCAAACCGCTCGTCGTATGACAGGACGAGCTCCGGATCGAATCGGGTGTCAGAAGTAAACATCACCCGGTCGTCCAGGATGACGGCACAGCTCCAGGCGCAGTCACGCCAGGAATTTGTGCTGTCAGGGAAATGCATGGTCCGGGGCATCTTGATATTGATGCTGCCCAGGTTTGCCTCGAAGGTTTCCCGGGGGTAGCCCTTGAGTTTGCCGGGACGAAGTCGTTCCCACAGGTCGCCGAAACCCAGGGGGCGGCTCTCAGACAGTTCACTGCCGCCGCGCAGACTCTGTTCCCAGAGGACCTTCTCGTAGGCTGGGGTGATGATCATGCGGGGTTTCTGCTGCAGCACGTAGCGACCGAACAGCTGTACCTCTTCCAGGCCACCGATGTGGTCGGCGTGACTATGGGTGATCAGGTAGTTTTTGACCTGGGAGATATGCAAACCAGCTTCAAACAGCGCCTGTGAACACTTTGTGCCGCAGTCGACAAGCAGATGATCAGTGCCTTTGACGATCAGCACATTGTTCTGGTTCAGTGTCTTGGCAAAGGCGGAACCGCAGCCGACGAAATACAGCGACAGGGCACCACTGTTAGACAGCTTCACCTTCTTCAGGGGTTTAGCCGAAACCTTCATCACCACAGTCTAACGGATTCAACCGTCATATCGCGAAGTTTCCGACGTTTGACTTCAATTGGCGGGCAGGCAGACAATGCCAGACCTATTCATTCAGGAAAGCAGCATGTCGATATTTGGAGAGAAATGTGCCCGTTGTGGTACCAAGACCAGGCACGAGGTTGATGGCAAGGCGACCTGCGAAGCCTGTGAAAAGGAAATGCAGTTACTCGTTGAGGCTAAAGCAGAGGACCTGCGCCCCTGTCCCGTTGACGGGACCACCATGAAAAAAGAAATCGCCCACATGATTGTGGTGGACCGGTGTCCCACCTGCCAGGGCGTCTGGCTGGATGGCGGTGAGCTGGAACGGCTTAAAGGTGGCGTGGAAGCCAGCGCGGTTATGGCGATGGCGACCGGCTTCGCCAGTCCGTTCGGCTAGGTCGATGGCAATGGACCATGAACTTGTCGCGGCTGCAGAAGCCTGTCAGCCAGAGGTCGTCAGGCTCCGTCGGCAGATTCATGCCAATCCGGAACTGGGCAATCACCTGCCGGAAACGACTGCTGCTGTTATGGACGCGATCAGCGACCTGGACCTGGGAATCCGTCACAGCCATCGCACCACCAGCCTGATTGCCACGCTTCACGGTACAGGCGCCAGGGGAAACCCTGATCGCCGGATTCTGCTGCGGGGTGACATGGATGCCCTGCCAATGCCGGAAGACAATGAT
>JAQCAK010000478.1 GCA_027621895.1 Pseudomonadota bacterium
AACCCTACTACGCGGGCAAGGTTGTCTTCTACCTGCAGTTACTGCTGTTCTCCGGTCTGGCGTTCTTCCTGCTGTTGCCGCTGATGAAGCGAACCCGAACCGTCAGTCTTGATACTGACTGGCTCTGGCGCCGGGCCGGTCTCGGTGCATTGCTGTTGCTGGAACGTTTCGCTGCATATTCAGGGGGCTTGCTCGAGATCATCATGGACAAGGGGTCCCGGGGCATGAAGTTCCTGACAGTGCGTTATCTCGGTCAACCGCACACCTCAGACAGCGCAGAGAAAAGCGTGTTTGCGCGCTCCTGGACGATTGGTACCACAGCGCTCTGGATTGCAGGCTTGCTGTCGGCCTATGTGCTGGCTAACTACTTCTAGCCTGCTCCCCTCATTTTCTTTCTGGAGTTCGTCCTGTGATTGAATCCGAAGACCAGCTCGCAGCGCATGTCAGCCAGCCCTTCGATGAGCGGGCGGAAAGAGCGCTGGCGATGAAGCTGGCCGTCAATGACGTGGTCATCTCAACCTATCCCAAAACAGGGACCACCTGGGCGGGCCAGATCGCGCACGGGCTGAGGTCAAAAGGCGATATGTCCTTCTCCCGTCTCGGTCAGGTGGTGCCCTGGTTTGAGATGGGGCATTTCTTTGGTCATGATCTTTCCCGACCCCAGGCGTTTCAGCCGAATCTCTTTAAATCACACATGTCACTCTCGGACCTGCCCCGGGGAGGGAAGATCATCAACATCATCCGAGATCCTGGAGATACCCTGGTTTCCTACTACAACTTCTGGTCAGACGTCGTCCTGGATCCCTCGAGTGTCTCAATTGAAATGATGGCCAGGCAGCTCTTTCTGAGCGATCGGCGTGCCGGGCCGAGGAATATGTTTCGTCTCAATTACTTCCAGCATCTCGTCGACTTTCATACCGCAGACTATGATGGACCCGTGCTCTTTATTGCCTATGAAGATATGAAACAGAACCTGCCGGCAGCGGTAAGACGGATTGCCCGGTTTATGGGTATTGATCTGAGCAGGGTATTGGAGCGCACCGTCACCGAGCAGTCGTCTTTCTATTTCATGTCGCGACACAAGGAGAAGTTTCGCGAGCTGGTACCCGGCGGCGCCATGGATATGGTTGTCTCAGGGCGGGTCGGTGATGCGAAATCCCGACTCAGCCAGGAGCTGGCGGACCATCTGCAGGCGGCCTGGGCCGAGACGGTGACACCGATTCTCGGATACGAGAACTACCATCAACTGAGACAGGCGATATCCCTGACATGACAGATTCAACCGGTAACTACGTGACGCATCTGGAATGCTCCATGACAGGGGAACAGTACGCGGCAGGAGAGGTTCATGGTCTGTCCGGCGCTGGTTACCCTTTGCTGGTGCGCTATGACCTGGCAGCCGTTTCCAGGATTCTGGAACCATCGACACTGGCAACCCGAACCGGGGGGTTCTGGCGTTACCATGAATTGCTGCCGGTCAGCCGGGAGGACTGTCGATTGCGACTGGGAGAAGTCGTTACCCCACTGGTCCGGACCGCTGAGCCAGGCTCGCCGGAACTCTGGGTGAAGGATGAGGGGCGACTGCCCACAGGTTCGTTCAAGGCCCGGGGTCTGGGTGTGGCGGTATCCATGGCAAAGGAACTGGGTCTCGAGCACCTGGCCATGCCGACCAATGGCAATGCGGGCGCAGCACTTGCTGCCTATTGTCGTCGCGGCGGGTTGCGGGCTACCGTGTTCTGCCCGTCGGATACACCGGAAGTCAACGTTCGGGAAATTGCCCTGCAGGGCGCGGATGTCTATCGGGTTGACGGGTTGATCAACGACTGCGGCAGAATTGTCGGTGAGGGTAAGGCGCGTATCGGCTGGTTCGATCTTTCCACGCTGAAAGAGCCGTACCGGATTGAGGGCAAGAAAACCATGGGATACGAGCTCGCCGAACAGTTCGGCTGGACCTTGCCTGATGCCATTTTTTACCCCACCGGTGGCTGTACCGGCCTGATTGGCATGTGGAAGGCTTTCGATGAAATGGAGGCCATGGGCTGGATCGGACCCCAACGACCGAAAATGTTCGCGGTTCAGGCAGAAGGATGTGCGCCAATTGTACGTGCTTTCGAGCGGGGCGAGGAACATGCGCCAGTCTGGGAGAACGCGCATACGGTCGCCGCGGGCATCAGGGTGCCGGTTGCGATTGGTGATTTTCTGATACTCCGGGCAGTCCGTGCTTCAGGCGGCAGTGCACTGGCGGTCAGCGATGCGGCGATCATGGAAGAACAGCAGCAGTTTGCAGCACGACATGGGCTGTTGCTCTGCCCTGAAGGCGCAGCCACTGCCGCGGCGTGGCGTCTTGCAGTTGCCGATGGCCTGATAGCCGCCGATGCGAGGAGCCTGTTGTTTAACTGCGCCACGGGACTCAAGTACGAGATGCCCGCTGCAACCAGGCATTTTGATCCCGCTGATGAGAATGCGTGGCAGCAACTGGCATGAAGGCCTGTCCGGTGTCCGACCGATTAATAGCATTGAAATCAATGCTAAATTTATCCAAGTGAATACAAGGAATCACATAACCTATTGAAAAATAATAAATAAAATAC
>JAQCAK010000479.1 GCA_027621895.1 Pseudomonadota bacterium
CAATCGCCGTAGACTGGATAGCTACCTGGAAGATGTTCGATTGCAGTGTGCCGACAGGGGACGTGTTATGGCGCTGGCACTGATTGATGTCGACCACTTTAAGCGCTTTAACGACACCCACGGCCATCAGGCGGGTGACACGCTGCTGGTTGAACTGGCCAAACTGCTGAGTCGCAATCTGCGCCGGGCTGAAGACCTGGTAGCCCGCTACGGAGGAGAAGAGTTTCTCGTTGTCCTTCCTGGTGCTGACGCGGGTTCTGCGCTGGAAGTGATCGAGTCCATGCGGCGTCACGTTGAAGAAAGTGAACTCGGTGTCACCGTCTCAGCGGGATTGCACGTCCACACGCCGGATGAGAACACTGCTGTCGAAGCGATGATCGAGAAGGCGGACCAGGCGCTTTACAGCGCCAAGCATGCTGGTCGAAACCGCGTCGTTACCGGTTGATTCGTGTCTTTGAGCCGCCTTGCCCATCTTGCGTTGCTGTTCCTTTGGATGCTGTGCCTTGCTGGCTTACTGATTCTGGGGGCCTGGTTCTTCACACCCGGGCTGATCGACGAGGTCGACCAGGTGTTCAGGCAGCACTACCTCTATGAGCCGAAAGCGCGTTTTGAGGAACTGATCGGTCAATACCAGGAAGACGGTGACAACCAGGTGCTGGTGGAAGGACTGGCGGAGATCATCGAGGGATTACCCCGCGTTCAGAAGGTAGATGAAATCGCCTCGGTGATTCGTTCCAGCTATGCGGAACTGGTCAGGGTGTTTATCTCAGTGGGTGACCTGGAGCGGGCGATGTACTGGAATACCCGGCTGCTGGAATTTGATCCCATGTATCTGCCCGGGCTGCTTGCCCAGGGCAGACTGCTGATGGCAAGGGAAGAGTCCCGGGGTGATGGTGTGCTGTTGCTGGCGTCGCTGCAGGCAAGGTTCCCGAATTCTCTGACTGTTGCCGATGGTCGAGTACTGGCCTGGGCCAGCACAGGTGAACTTGGACGGGCCTTTATGGAGTTTCTTCCCTTTCTGCCCGATCAGGATTCAGGGTTGAAATGGCAGTTCGGTCATCTGCTGGCCACTGAACGATTCGAGCGAACGGCAGGGGAGGAGCTCACAGAGTTCACCCGGCTGTTTCGGAGCGGTGAGTCTATTGAGGTGCAGGCCGATGTTTCTCCCCCGGACGTGCCACTGGTCTTCTCCAATACAAGCCTGGAACTTGTTGAAAATAAAGAGGCAGTGGGGACACAGGCCGGCTTTCTGTTCCGCAAGGAAATTCAGCACGACGGGATGCTGCAGCTTGTATCCTATCCGCTGGATCGCGACTTTACGGTGACGCTCCACATCAGGGTTGCGGAACCCGGGTCTTTTCAGCAGTTGATGCAACCCGCGTTCAGGGAGCTGATACGTGAGCAGTTGCAGGCGCTTGGCGCAACAGGGGCACTGGCACGGTTTGAGAGAGCCCATGAAAGTCGCTAGGCTCTGGCCTCTCTCCTGGATTCTGGTGATCCCGCTGATCAGTCTGCTGGGCATCTGGATGATCGGTACGGCAGAGCTGTATCGAGAGCTGGCGCTGCGTAATCTCGGTGATGAAAGGCTGGGTGGCATGACACTCCACAAAGCAGGAGACCTCCAGTTCCGTTATCTCATGCAGTCGCTTCGCCGTGGCGCCATTCGTTCAGTGACGCGGGGTCATGAGGAACCTCTGCCACGTATTCATCTGTTTGCCCAGGACGCGGATCTCGCAGCACTGGATGAACATCGACCACGCAGTGGTCAGCAGTATATGCCCGCGCGAATCTATCAGCCCGGCAAAGACGGCAATGACAGGGACTTCTCCAGGATCCAGATCCGGTATCGTGGAGACTTCGCGGTTCACTGGGGATTGTTCAAGCGTTCCTTCAGGGTCAAGACAAAGCGTAGTGATCTGTTTCACGGACTGCGCAGATTCAATCTGATTACGCCAAAAAATGAAGTGCTTTACCAGAATCATGCTGGATACGAGATGGCCAGACTGCTGGGGGTGATGGCGCCCAGGTCTGAGATGGTCAATCTCAACCTCAATGGCAAAGATCGTGGCGTGCATCTGTTTGTCGAACAGATCAGTGAAACAACCCTTCGGGACCTGGATAGAATGCCGGGGGACATCTATTCCGGTGATGAACTCTATGGTCTGGAAGTCTGGGACGGCATAGACCTGAAGCTGTTTGACTCGGCCGGGTTCTGGAACAAGGTGGCAGTCAACAATCACTATCCTGAGCAGCATAAGGCACCTCTGAAAGCCCTGCTTGATGCTCTCCACAGGCGTGATACAAAAAGGCTTGAATCACTGATCGATCTGGACGCGTTTGCCCGGTTTAACCTGTGGGAGCAGCTGGCAGTCTCCAGTCATACCGATGATACGCACAACTGGAGACTCTACTACGATCCTGGCCGGGGGCGGTTCTATCCGATTCTATGGGACGGCATTCCCTGGGCAATGTATTTTGTGCCGGCCGATCTCTATATTTGGCAGCCTCCCGACCAGATCATCGCCAGCAGTTTGATGGGGGCGCTGTTTGAGTCACCGCGTTTCCAGAATATCCGGCGTCGGGTGTT
>JAQCAK010000480.1 GCA_027621895.1 Pseudomonadota bacterium
CGAATGACGCTGCTTCCGCCGCAGTCTCAGCAGCTCGGATCACCGAATGGTCCGCTGCCTCCCTGGCTGTATCTGCTGCTTTTTCGGTTGCAATCCGGGCGTGCTCCGCGGCCTGGGCTGCACGTGTTGCTGCCTCCGTTGCAAACTCGGAGAGGGATTTCAGCGAAGCGAGCGACTTGGTGTAGCGCTCGTTCACGATGATGTAGCCCTGTCTCAGGTTGGTGACCTCTTTCTCGAGCTCGCCAATCCGGGCATAGATCTTTTCCAGTTCGTCAGTCATGTGTTGAGCCTCATAGTTACAGTTTTTGAAAACTGCCGTCCTGTCTGTTTGAAAAGCTGAATATCCCTGCATCGAAGATCTCAAGGCAGGCGTCGACGACCTCAGGATCGAACGCGGTGCCTCGATGGAGCCTGATCTCGTCCAACGCCAGATCAATGCCCATTGCCGCCCGGTAGGGGCGGAAAGAGTTGATGGCCTCGACCACATCGGCCACGGCGACGATCTTCGCCTCGGTACAGATTGTGTGCTCCTTCAGCCCGTTAGGGTAGCCACTACCGTCAATGCGTTCATGGTGCTGCCATACGAGTTCTTTCAGAGGAGAGGGGAAACGCACATCCTTCAGGATTTCTTAGCCGACTCCCGGGTGGGTTTTAATCAGTTCGAATTCCATGTCGGTCAGGCTTGTTGGTTTGCTGAGTATTTCTGCGGGCAGGTGTATCTTGCCAATATCGTGAATAAGCGCGCCCATACGGATGCCTTCAATCTGGAAAGGATCAAGATGCATCTGTCTGGCGATAGCGACGGCCAGTTCAGCGACCCTGGCCTGGTGACCGGCCGTGTACGGATCTCGTGCTTCTACCACCCTGGCAAAGGCCTGAATAGTGCCGGCAAGACTGGATTTGAAGAGCTGCGCATCTTCCAGAAGCTCCAGTTTAAAGGTGTTCAATTCATCCAGGTCTGCGTTGACAGCATCTTCCCCGGTATTGTGAATCGTAAACTGGAAACACCCCTGGCCATGCAGGGTCAGCAGTTCGAGCTTGACCCTTGTATAGAGAATCTCGCCAGTGGTTCGAATGTATATCCAGGGGAAATTGCTGTGGCCTGTGTCCCGGGTGCTGGCGAATTTTTCCTGGAGGGATTCCCGGGAGTCCTCACCATTTGACTGTTTCAGCGGATAGAAATCTTCAGCATTAAGCTTCGCCAACGCCTCGAAAGAGGCGCAGCCAAACAGCGTCAGAGCGGCCTGGTTACTGCCGATAAAGTTCTCCCCGTTGTGCAGGAGTACAGCATCTGAAGACTCGAATTCAGATGGCGTTTCTCGGTTCTCTGCCCTGGTGATTTGACTCTCCCCCTGGAGCGTGAGCGTTCGGCTGATGTCTGCAGCGAAACGTGCAGCAGCCCGCTTTGAAGGGCTGGTTCAGAACAGCAGCCTTCGCCTGAAAACAGGCTGCTCTATGTTCAGTGTGCGCCTAAGCCGACACCGACACAAGGCCCAGGTGATCTGTGAACCCATGGTACCTCGCGTCCTGCAGGCCAGAGAGCTGTCTCAGGTGAGTTCGGCAGGCGGCAGGGTTGGCCTTGGTGCGCTGGGTGCCGCTTTCCATTCGATCATGCGGCGAACCTTCGGTGGCCATTGGCCCTTGTGCAGCGCTCGTAGCAGGTCGCTGACCTTCGCATCGGCGATGGTGGTTCGGGAGTGGAAGCGGACATAATCAACCCAGGTGGGCACTTCAAAGCGCTCGATCCAGCATTCAGCGTCCGCCAGATCCTGTGCCAGTGTCCAGTCAAGGGCGCCATCCCGGCGGCGGATTCTTTTCCGTTCCGCCATGATCACCAGGAACTTGCGAATATCGGTTTTGTCGATCTGGAACTCAATTGCGATCGCGATGGGGCCGCTGCGAGATTCGAGGCGAACTTCCGTATCAGGCACCTGCCAGCGATTCAATGGATCCAGGTTCAGGTTCTCGCGGCTCGGGATTGGCAGCCGGAGTCCGAGAGCTGCACCCAGCAGCATGGCAATGGCAGCGAATTGCAGAGCATAGGACGGGGATAAAGTTTCGGCGACCTGACCCCACCACCAGCTGCCAATGGCCATGCCTGCAAAGATGGCCATCTGGTAAAGGGATAAAGCCCGACCCACGACCCATCTTGGGGTCGACATCTGCACAGTGGTGTTAAACAGTGACAGGGCAATGACCCAGGTAGCACCACCCACCAGCAATGCGCCGGCGGTGAAGGCCACCTCGTTTGACCAGGCAGCGACACTCGCACAAAACGCGAAGCCGATGAAGGATATCCGGATGACGGTTTCATTGTTGAGTCGATCCCGCAGCGGCCGGGATATCATCGCGCCGGCAACCGCGCCCACGCCGAATGCCCCCAGCAGGATACCGTAAACCAGCGCGTTGCCATTCAGGATGTCGCGGGCGACCAGCGGCAGCAGTGCCAGGATCACAACCGAGGTGAGGCCGAAGACAAAGCCACGAATCAACACGGTGACGATATTCGGCGACATGGCCACAAAGCGAATGCCGGTCATCGGAAGAGTGGGAATGGCCACGACGGCGAGTACGAACCCCGGTATT
>JAQCAK010000481.1 GCA_027621895.1 Pseudomonadota bacterium
CATCAAGTTTTTCGGAAGTTCCCGCCAGCTGAATGGTGTAGGACGACTGGGTCACGTCTATCACCTGGCCTCGAAAGATATCTGCCGTCCGCTTCACTTCGGCACGCTGGGTACCCGTCGCTTTCAGCTTGATCAACATGAGTTCCCGTTCAATGTGGTCGCCCTCGGTCAGATCCACCAGCTTCACCACCTCAATCAGTTTGTTGAGCTGCTTGGTGATCTGTTCCACCTGCTCATCGGCAGCAAAAGTGGTCATCGTCAGTCTCGAGAGGGTTTCATCTTCAGTCGGAGCAACAGTCAGGGTTTCAATGTTGTAGTTTCGCTGCGCAAACAGTCCGATGACACGGGAAAGCGCACCTGCCTCATTTTCCATCAGTACAGAAATTATTCTTCTCATCAGGTTCGTACTCCCTTGCGCAGCCACATGTCGCGCATGGAACCGTTCGGCGCAACCAGCATCGGATAGACGTGTTCCTTCGGATCAACGAGAACGTCTATAAATACCAGGCGATTCTTGAGCGCCATGGCTTCCTTCATGACCGGCTCCAGCTCGTCCCGGCTCTCGATCCTGAATCCCACATGGCCATAGGATTCAACCAGCTTCACGAAATCAGGCAGGGAATCCATATAGCTGTGCGAATGACGACCCTCGTACTGCATATCCTGCCACTGCTTAACCATGCCCAGGGACTGGTTGTTAACGTTGACGATTTTCACCGGCAGCCCGTACTGGGAGCAGGTAGACAGCTCCTGAATATTCATCTGGATACTGCCTTCGCCAGTGATGCAGACGACCTGTTCATCGGGAAACGCTATCTGCACGCCCATTGCTGCAGGCAACCCGAACCCCATGGTGCCGAGTCCACCTGAGTTAATCCATTTCCGGGGCTCATCAAACGGGTAGTAGAGCGCCGCGAACATCTGGTGCTGACCCACATCAGAGGTAATATAGGCCTTGCCCCCGGTTGCCTTGTAAACAGCCTGCACGGCCTCCTGCGGTTTGATCACCGTACTGGATTCATCCCGGTGGATTTTCAGGCAATCCTGACGACGCCATCCCTCGATCTGCTCCCACCATTCTGCCAGCAGCTTTTTATGTTTCGCAGTACGCTTTTCAAGCTCCGGTTCCAGCAACCGAATCATCTCATCAAGCACAGCATCGACAGGCCCCACGATCGGGACATCCGCATCCACAATCTTGGAAATTGATGCCGGATCAATATCAACGTGGATGATCTTGGCATAGGGGCAGAACTTGGAAACCGTATTGGTAATCCTGTCGTCAAAGCGCGCGCCGATTGCCAGCAGAAGGTCGCAGTGATGCATGGCATTGTTGGCTTCAAAAGTACCGTGCATACCCAGCATGCCCAGGAACTGTGAATCCGTTCCAGGGTAGGCACCCAGCCCCATCAGCGTGTTGGTAATGGGAAAGCCCAGCATCCGCGCCAGCTGGGTCAGCTGTTCAGAGGCATTACCCTGGATCACACCACCACCCGAGTAAATCATCGGTCGCTGGCTGCCCAGCAGCATCTTGATGGCTTTCTTGATCTGCCCGGTATGACCACGGGTTGCCGGGCTGTAAGACCGCATCACAACTTTGTCAGGATAACTGTAGTCGAACAGATCAGTCGGGTTGGTCACGTCCTTGGGAATGTCCACGACAACCGGACCGGGTCTGCCGGAAGTTGCTATATAAAAAGCCTTCTTGATGGTTTCCGGCAAATCGGCTGCAGATTTCACCAGAAAGCTGTGCTTCACAACTGGCCGGGATACACCCACCATGTCCGTTTCCTGAAAAGAATCGGTACCAATCAGGTGACTCTGCACCTGGCCGGAAATCACCACCATGGGAATGGAATCCATGTACGCAGTTGCTATGCCGGTAATCGCATTGGTCGCGCCGGGTCCGCTGGTGACCAGCACCACGCCTGGACGCCCTGTAGCCCGGGCATACCCGTCAGCCATGTGGGTTGCGGCCTGTTCATGTCGCACCAGCACATGCTGAATCCTGTTCTGCCTGAACAGTGCATCATAGATGTGCAGGACTGCGCCCCCGGGATAACCGAAGACGTAATCTACGCCCTCGTCCTGGAGTGCTCGGATCAACATGTCGCCGCCAGATAGCTTTTCCACCGGTTTAACCTCTGAAATGTGTACAGTACCCCCTTTCGGGGGCGGGCATTCTCTTTTATCCCGCTTTACGAGTCAATTCACGGGCAGGTGCACCACTGATAGACAGTCCCGGCAGCCCCCCAATCGCGCGGGTGTGCAAGGCCGCCATCTTACAGTAAAATACTGGGAATTCTGTTCTCCCATCATGGCTTACATGAGAAAGTTCGAAACGGGTTTACATATAACAGCCATCTGTTTGTTGTGTCTCTCAGTGCCCGCGAAGGCCGCTGACGAGTACTACACCTGGGTTGATGAAAACGGGATTACAAACTATTCCGAACGCAGCCCCGCTGGCTATGACGCCGAGTTCATCACCGAAGAGACACGCTTTGGCTATCGACCTGATCCCCGCCCCGTTGAGACAGCGTCGGTCACAGCGCCGACAGCTTCAGCGGAACCAGAGGAGACATCC
>JAQCAK010000482.1 GCA_027621895.1 Pseudomonadota bacterium
TTTGTTGCGAATTGCCTGGTGGCCAGCATCGGTATCGTGCACGGACAGTTTCATCCAGATTGCCTTTAACCCCGGGTTTTCATTGATCTCCCGGGCAAGGCCCCGGACCAGGCCTAGCGCAGCATCCTCGTCCTGCTGTTGATCAGCATGATCCATCCCCAGGACGAAAGTATGAAAGCGGCTGCGTGCCATGGCAGCGAACTTCTTTTTCTCTTCCACAGACAGATCGTCACCGCGACAACCCTTGTTCCAGACCTGTTCGAGGCTAGTCATCCTGCTGCTCTTCGTTTCGCCGTTCCCGCAACGCCGGGAAAATAATCAGGCCGAATACCCCGAAGCCAATAAACAGTCCAAAACCGATGCCGAATATAATGAGTTCCATGAGAAAGCAATTTACATTGTTGTGGAACGTTTGTAACTTAATCGCACTTCAGTGGCGTCATCGGAAGTCTGAAAGTAGATGAAGTTGTTTGGACAAATCCTGTTCGGTTGCCTGCTGATCCCTGCCCTGGTCCATGCAGATGGACTGGCTGTCCGTTTTGAAAAAGATCATGTTCTGCCGCTGGTCGAGCAGGCACCCGGCGACGCACTGGTTGTCGTCGAGAATGGCAAAGTCGTTCTTGAGCGCACCTATGGAGTCAGGCAATGGGGTGAGGTCTCGCCGGTCACAGAAGAGACCCTGTTCCGCATAGCGTCCCTGTCCAAAACCTTCGCCTCGGCTGCCGCTTCCCTGCTGGTCGAGGACACCAGCCTGACCTGGCATACGCCGCTCAAGGCCAGTCTGGTAGAGATCCACTTCAAGAATGACCGTTACGGTTCGATGATCAACCTTGAGCATCTGATGTCCCAGTCCACGGGTTTGATGCCCCACGCCTACACGAACCTGATCGAAGAGAACATGTCCTATCAGCGGATTCTGTCCCGGCTGGACCGCGTGGACTTTGTCTGCCAGCCCGGTCAGTGCTACGGGTACCAGAATGTTGTTTTCAGCCTGGTGGGTGACCTTGTGCAGCAGGAAACTGCCATGAACTACCCGGATTATGTCAGCCAGCGACTGTTCGAGCCCCTGGAGATGAAGCGGGCTTCTTTTGGACTTGATGCGTTTGTCACGGATGGCGACCATGCCGAACCCCATGTCTGGAACGGCCGGGACTGGAGCCGGGTGCGAACGACCCGGCATTATTACAAGGTGCCGCCGGCTGCGGGTGTTAACGCCAGTCTTTCAGACATGAAGATGTGGCTGCTGGCACAGCTGGGAGAAAAGCCCGACGTGCTGCCCGTGGAGATGCTGGAGCACATGCACCAGGGCCAGATAAAAACCTCACGTTACCAGGCGCATTACCCGCGGCGTAAACCGCTGGGAGAAATCTACTATGGCCTGGGCTGGCGCCGTTTCGACTACGGTGAGCAGCAGGGTTACATTCATCATGGTGGTTACGTTAAGGGTATGTGCAGCACGATGGTCTTTCATCCGGGCAGCGGTACCGGCATGGTCTTCATGACCAACGGCGAGCCACGGGGTATTAATGAACTGGTACTGGATTTTGCCGAGTTGCATGGTCAGTTGATGGCCGAACAGGTACGCCTCGGCAGCCTGTGATCAACCGCTGGCCGGCAACGATACAGCGGCATGGGGTGATGGTACGAAACAGCCGCCGCTGGCGTGACCCTGCCTGTCCCGGCGAATGATCTGGGGCAGCGCAAACAGATTGGGGTTTACCCCGTTATCCCGCACCACCACATGGGTAAACTCCCGCTGTAACCGCGAGATCGTGGCTTCTTCCAGGTGGGACATGAGCGTCACCTGGTCGGTGCCGGAAACATCCAGCCTGGGCGTATGCACGGCCGTGTCGACGTCCATTCCGAAATCAGTCAGGAAGCTGGTCAGCTGAAACACGGCGGGGAAGATTTTTCGGCCGCCACAGGCACCGATGGCGGTGACAGATTCGTCAGCGCCCTTCAGGATCACCGGACACATGTTGCATAACGGTCGTCTTCCACCCACGATGGCATTGGGTCCACCCGGGCGGGGATCAAACCACATCATGCCATTGTTCATCAGGATGCCGGTGCCCGGCAGCATGACCCGTGAGCCGAATGCAGACATGATGGTCTGGGTCAGTGACACCACGTTCCCCTGTGAATCTGCGACACAGACGTGCGAGGTGTTACCCGGATTGTCGCCGTCGTGACCCTCACCCAGGCTGTTCAGGCGATACTCGTAGGTCGAACGCAGGGCACGCGCGTAGGCGATGTAGGTATCTGCATCGGGTGAACCCCCGGGTGACCACTGGCGCTGCAGTTCATCCAGTGCCTGAATGATTGATGGTCCGGCAGTGAGGTTGCCTGAAACATACAGTTGAGCGCCCCGATAATCTGTCGAAAGTGGCTCGGTCACGTGTGCTTCATAGCTGGCCAGATCTTCTGCAGAGATTCTTGATCCGGCCGTGGCCAGGTCCTGGCAGATGGAGGCGGTGAGGCTGCCGGCATAAAAGGCCCGGGATCCTTCAGTCTGGATGCTGCGCAGGGTTGATGCCAGGTTCCCCAGCGGGATGAAATCGAAGCAGCCATCAAGGCGGGC
>JAQCAK010000483.1 GCA_027621895.1 Pseudomonadota bacterium
GAACGGCTCGGAGAGGCGGCAGAAGCCGCCGAGGCTATGCTCTGGTTCTGCTCCGACGCTTCCAGTTTCGTCAATGGCGCTACCCTGGCAGTAGACGGCGGTCCGACCACAGGACTCGACTGGCCGAAACTCTAGGCGTTAGAGGGCATCGTTCTTCTCGATGGTCTTTGCCCAGCGCTCCGCGTTAATAAATCGCCAACCCCAGCCTGGGTATTTCCCGTCGAGGGCAGTACTGATGTCAGCGATCTCATGACCATCAGCCAGCATTTCACGGATCATCGCTGTACTGGACTTCAGCACAGTGATGTTTTCGCTGAGCCTGTCGATGTCTGACAGCGGACCGTGACCGGGAATAATCATTGTGTCCCCTGGCACCATGGCCACGACCGATTCGAGGTTCCGGATAAAACCGTCTACATTGCCCCCGGCATCAATATCCACGTAGGGAAACATCCCGTTAAAGTAATGGTCTCCCAGGTGGATCACGTTGGCGGTTTTAAACCACACGATGCTGTCGCCATCCGTGTACCCCGAGGGCAGGTGGATGACCTCGATTTCCTCGTCATTGAAATGGACGTTGACGCGGTCGCTGTAGGTGACAACAGGCAACCCGCTCCGCTCGAAACCCTCACGGTCCAGGAGCCGCACTCGCACATTCTCGTGGGAAATAATGGTGCCGGTGCGACCAAAATCCGGGTTCGAGCCGGTGTGATCGCCGTGGTAATGGGTGTTGAGCACCAGCCTGGGGCGGTCTCCGCCCAGCTCTCCCAGGGCCGCCACAATCCTGTCAGCAAGCGGGGCATACTGGTCGTCGACAATCAGCGTGCCATCGACACCCACAGAAACCCCGATATTGCCGCCTGCGCCGTCAAGCATATGCACACTGCCGGCGATATGCAGGGCCTTCATCTGCACGTTGGCGAATCGTTCCTCAGCAACCAGTTCGCTTGAGGCAATCAGTAAAAACAGCATCAACAACCTGTACATGGCAAAACTCATCCCGCTGGAAAGTCAGATAGGCAGGAGCCGTCCGCCGACTCCCAACCTGTTCATATACGGTACAAGGCCGGTGACGGACCATCGCCAGCGCCGCCTATCTGCCGACCCCGGTACTCGTGATAGTCTGTGGGTTTCGCAATCTGAACACCGGAGTAACGACATGACCCAGGTAATTGCTGGCGCCCCTTCATCTAATTTCTTCCTCGACGGCAACTTCAGCCCCGTCGCCGAGGAGCGCGATGCTGACAATATGGAAGTCATCGGCACGATTCCGACTGACCTCGCAGGCCATTTCCTTCGGGTCGGACCCAATCCACGTTATGTCTTCAGTGAAGCTGCCTATCACACCTTCGATGGTGACGGCATGATTCACGCCATTGAGTTTTCAGGCGGCACCGCCCGGTACCGAAACCGGTTCGTGCGGAATGAAGGTTTCCTGCTGGAGCAGGAGCGGGGTGACTGGATCTACAAGGGCATGAACTCCATGCTGGATCCCACGCCATCCCGGGTGCCTGAAGGTGCGCCCAGCAGCAAGAACCTGGCGAATACCGCATTTACTTATCACAACAACACGCTGTACGCCCTGCACGAACCCTCTCAGCCCACCATCATTGAGCTGCCGGGACTTGAAACAACGGGCCCCACTGATTTTGATGGCAAACTGAAGCACCCATTTTCTGCACACCCGAAGGTCGACCAGAAAAGTGGTGAGATGATGACTTTTGGCTATGCGTTCCAGGCACCCTACGTCACCTACTCCGTGATCGATGCCAACGGTGAACTGGTTCACACCACCCCCGTGACGATTCCAAAACCCGTCTTCATGCACGATTTCGCCGTCAGTGAGAAATACAGCCTGTTCCTGGACTTCCCCATCACCCTGGATATCGAGCGCGCCATGGCCGGCGGACCCGCACTGGGTTTTGAACCGGAACACGGTTCTCGCATTGGCGTGATGCCTCGCTACGGCACGGATGCTGATGTCCGCTGGTTCGATGTAAAAACCGGCGTTGTTGTACACACGGCCAATGCCTGGGATGACGGCGACGAGGTCGTCCTCCAGGCCTCCCGCTCGAAGACGGCCGATATCGCCGGTGCAGGCACCAGCGAGGGCAACAACCTGGCCGACAACCAGGGGCAACTCTACGAATGGCGCATTAACCTCAAGACGGGCGCTGTTGTCGAAAGAAGCCTGAGCGATACACCCTGCGACTTTACCCGGGTCAATGACGCTTACGCCTGCCATCCGACCCAATACATTTACGCGGCCGTGTTTAACCCCGTGCGTCCGTTCTCGTTCGATGGCGTCATGAAATACGACAACGCTTCAAACATCACCACCGAGTTCAAGTTTGGCGATCAGCGTTTCGGCGGCGAGGCTGTTTTCGCGCCGCGTGTCAATGCGAGCACTGAGGACGATGGCTACCTCGTCTGCTTTGTTCACGATGAGGCCAATAACCAGAGTGAATGTTTGATCCTGTCTGCTC
The DNA here is from genome assembly GCA_027621895.1 of Pseudomonadota bacterium. Lineage (GTDB taxonomy): Bacteria > Pseudomonadota > Gammaproteobacteria > Pseudomonadales > Azotimanducaceae > UBA9659. The sequence continues at coordinate 2,487 of JAQCAK010000483.1, forward strand.
AGGATGTCAGTGCCGGGCCCGTTGCGAGAATCATGATGCCGTTCCGCGTGCCTTACGGATTTCATTCCGGCTGGGTGAAAGCTGCATAACAGGCG
>JAQCAK010000484.1 GCA_027621895.1 Pseudomonadota bacterium
CTCGGGCGTGACCCTGGAGCGTCGATTGGTTTCCCAGGCATCACGCGACATGCCGTCCCTGGGTGACCTGATCGAGTTATAAAGAGACAGGTAGGCCTCCGTATCTCCCTCTCCCCAGGCGTACACCCATTGACGAAGCAGTTCCTTGACCTCCGGTGCGTGGCAGCGAAGCATTTCCTCCGTCGTGCCCTCACAGGCCTGTTCTGCTGCTGTCGCCGCCCGGGTCGTGGTCGCCACTGGCAAAGCAAGCGCCAGCATCAGTGCGAGGATGACTTTCATGCGGTTCGCAGGTCTGGCAGCAGGTAAGATGCATTCTGCAGATCTGCCCGGATGGTCTTCTTGTCGATCTTGCCGGTTGATGTCAGCGGAATGCTGTCGACAAAAATGATGTCATCGGGCAGCTGCCACTTGGCGAATATCTGCGCGCAGTGTTCCAGGATCAGTTCGCGGGTCACGTTGGAACCCTCGGTGACGATCACCAGGGCAACCGGTCGCTCGTCCCACTTGGGGTGCGGCTGGGCAACGACGGCGGCCTGCACCACGCCGTCCAGGGCGACGATGTGATTTTCCAGGTCTACCGAGCTGATCCATTCTCCGCCGGACTTGATCAGGTCTTTCGATCGATCGGCGATGATCAGGTACTCCTCGCTGTCAATCTTGGCGACATCACCGGTAACCAGCCAGCCGTCATGAAACTTTTCAGGCTGCGGATCGTTGTAATACTCGCTGCAGATCCACGGACCGCGGATCAACAGCTCGCCCACAGCCTCGCCATCATGAGGCAGCGGATTCCAGTTTTCATCGGTGATTTCAATCTCGAGACCGGGCATGAGCAGACCTGCCTTCGCGATATTTTCGAACTGCTGCTCTTCGGTAAGATCCGTGTGGGAGCGCTTGGCCACACGCCTTGAAAGCGTGCCCAGGGGGTTGGTTTCCGTCATGCCCCAGCCCTGGATCATTTCCACACCCAGTTCGTCGGCATACCATTTCATCAGGGATACCGGTGGCGCTGAACCACCGCACGTCAGTCTCGACAGGCTGCTGAGATCAAAGCGGTCTGGATTGGCCTCGATCACGCTTTTTACACCCTGCCAGATGGTCGGTACGCCGGCAGACAGGGTGACCTCTTCTTCAGCCATCAGTGTCACCAGCTTTTCGGGTTCCATGAACCGGTGTGGCATGACCTGCTTGCAGCCCAGCATTGAGGCGGTAAAAGGCAGCCCCCAGCCCATGGCATGGAACATGGGAACGATGCCGCAGACGGCATCCAGCGCGGACAGGTTCATGCTGTCGGTCATGGCCTGGGTGATCGTATGCAGGTAGGTCGAGCGGTTGGTATACATCACCCCTTTGGGTTTGCCGGTGGTACCACTGGTATAGCAGAGACCCATGGGTGCGTTTTCATCTATCGCGGGCCACTTGAAGTTCGTCGGCTGACCGTCAATAAAGTCCTCGTAGTCAATCTGCGGGTCGAACGTCGTCTCTCCGCCGTCGCCGTGTCGGGAAATGATGAGCTTTTCAACCGTCGGTACCTTGTCCAGCACGGGCTCGAGCAGGGGCAGGAGGTCCTCGTCCACGAAGATGACCCGGTCCTCAGCATGATTGATGATGTACTCGAGATCGTGGGGGCTCAGCCGGATATTCAGGGTATGCAGGACACAGCCCATCGAAGGCACAGCCTGGTAGAGCTCCAGATGGCGGTAGTTGTTCCACATGAAGCTGGCGACCCGGTCGCCTGGCTTGATGCCGATCGATGACAGGGCGCTCGCAACCTGGGCCGCTCGCCGGGCGGTCGCCTCGAGGGTCTGGCGGTGAGTGCCGTCGGCCAGCAGGGTCACAACCTCGACATCCGGGTCCAGTTTCGCGCCTCGACCCAGAAGTCGAGACATCAGGAGCGGTGTTTTTTGCATTGTCATGTGTTGGGCTCTCCAGCCAGGCTCGAAAACGGCGCTAAGGATAACCAAATCTGCTGTCGAAGCAAGGGAAGTCTCCCGCCAGGCTCGATCAGATCTGAACACAACCTTTTGAAATACAAGAAAATATTGGTGTTCAGCTAGATCCGGGTGAGGCCGCGTGCCTGCATTTTCCGGTGATGGTGCCAGGCCTCGATGCTGAAAATGGCCAGTGCGGCCCAGATGCAGCTGAACGTCAGCGCCCTTGCTGTATCGAAAGGCTCACCGTAAACAAATATGGCGAGCAGTAGCGTCAGCGAGGGTGCAACATACTGGAACATCCCGATAGCGGTCAGCGACAATCGGCTTACGGCTGCCGCGAAGCAGAGCAGGGGAAAAGAGGTGACGAATCCGCCTAGCATCAGCAACAGATCGACTCGAAGCGAGTCACCGAAGGTCAGGCTGTTGTTCAGGTAACTCCAGGTCAGGTAGCCAATCGCAAACGGCAGAACAATCAGTGTCTCTATGGCAAGACCACCGATAGGGTGCAGGGCAAGGTTCTTGCGCACAAGTCCATAGAACCCGAAACTGAACGCCAGTGTCAGCCCAACCCAGGGTACCTCACCGAATATCAGCAACTGAATCATGATACCAGCCGCGGCTATCGTGATTGCCCCCCATTGCAGTG
>JAQCAK010000485.1 GCA_027621895.1 Pseudomonadota bacterium
GATGCCATCCAGGGCAAGTTATCTAAAGGCGATGGGAATCGAAGTCTGGACGCGAAGAGCGCTGGTGTCCCCTATGCCAAATGGCCCTGACGCGCCGGCCAGGCTGGCGCCCGGGGCAAAGCAGGAGCCTGCACCTGCAGCCGTGGAGACGACAGTTGCGCCTGTTCCCTCGATTCCAGCGTCTTCGTCGCCAACCCCGGTTGAAACCCGGGTCCCGGAAGTCCCCCGGTTTCGGCTGGGAATGCTCCATTATGGCGATTTCTCTGTCTGCATGCTGTTGGCTGAGAAAGCGGAGTTCCCACGGCGATTCTCTGATGATGTTGCGCGTCTCATGGGTGCTGATATCGCTGCTGCCAGGTACCAGCAGCTTGACTGGCCCATGCTGGATACCCAGGGTATTGACCAGTCTGTCAATGCCGCCCGTGAAGTGGTGATGCGAAAATTTGCAGTGCTGGCGCGCCGGGTACTTGTGATCGGCGCAGACATCGGTGACTACTATCTGCCGCTTGCCGGGTTTGAGCCCCTGGCGCCCCGTGATGTGAACCGGCAGTCGATGCTGTGGGTCCCTGGCCTCGATACGGTGACCGCATCCGCTGACAGCAAGCAGCAGTTCATGCACGTGCTGCTGGGATGGCGCGAGGCATGAGTCGTCATGAAATACGCCCCATGGAGCGTAATGATCTTCCGGCCGTCATGAAAAATGAACGGCGCGGCTACACGCATCCCTGGACGGAAGGTATTTTCAGAGACTGCATCGAAAGCGGCTATGAGTGCTGGGTACTCACATTTGGTGGCAGAACGATCGGGCACGCCGTCTCGACGATAGCGGCCGGCGAGTCTCATATCCTGAACGTCTGCGTACATCCCGAATGCCAGGGCAATGGATTCGGCCGGATACTGGTAGAGCACCTGCTGTCACGTGCCCGTCATCACGAGGCCGGTAAGGTGTTCCTGGAAGTCCGGCCTTCCAACGAGGTGGCATACAGGCTCTACGAAAAGCTGGGCTTTAACGAGGTGGGTGTTCGTCTGAATTACTATCCTGCATTCGTCGGTCGGGAAGATGCGCTGGTGCTGGCGAAAGAGTTGCTCGATTAGCCGGAAACCAGCAGCTATAATTCCGCCCCTCTCGAAACAACCCCCCTATCGTGTTCTCCGGATAACCATGCTCGACAAAGAGGTCAACAGGCGAAGAACGTTTGCCATTATTTCTCACCCTGACGCCGGGAAAACGACGATCACGGAAAAGCTGTTGTTGCTGGGCAAGGCAATCCAGCTGGCCGGGACCGTGAAGGCCAAAAAGTCTGATCGTTATGCCGCATCAGACTGGATGGAGATGGAGAAGCAGCGGGGCATCAGTGTGACCACATCGGTGATGCAATTCCCCTATCGGGACCGGATTGTGAACCTGCTTGATACCCCAGGCCACGAGGATTTTTCCGAGGATACCTATCGCACGCTGACCGCGGTTGATTCCGTGCTGATGGTAATCGATGGTGCGAAGGGTGTTGAAGATCGAACCATCAAGCTCATGGAAGTCTGCCGTCTGCGGGACACCCCGATTCTGACGTTCATCAACAAGCTGGATAGAGAGGTCCGCGACCCTATCGAGGTGATGGACGAGGTCGAAGAGGTGCTGGGCATAGAGTGCGCGCCGATAACCTGGCCCATTGGCATGGCGAACCGTTTCAAGGGTATCTATCACCTTTACGATGACGAGATTCATGTTTACTCGGCTGATAGTAAAGCCAGTCCCGTGGTGATTTCAGGTCTCGCGTCGGATGAGGCCAGAGAGTTTCTGGGCGAGGAGTACGAGGACTTTGTGGGTGAAATTGAACTGGTTCGAGGAGCCAGTCATGAATTCAGCCTGGAGGCCTACCTGGCCGCGACCCTGACACCCGTCTATTTCGGTACAGCGCTTCGAAACTTTGGTGTCGATCAGATGCTGGATGGTTTTGTGAAGTATGCCCCTGCACCCCTGCCCCGGGAAACCGGCACCGAGACAGTTGATCCCAGGTCACCGGAATTCACCGGGTTTGTATTCAAGATCCAGGCGAACATGGATCCCAAGCATCGTGACCGGGTCGCGTTTATGCGGGTCTGCTCGGGAGAGTACACACAGGGCATGAAAATGCGCCATGTTCGCATCGGCAAGGATGTGAAGATCAGTGATGCGGTCACCTTCCTGGCTGGAGAGCGATCCCAGACAGAACATGCGTACCCGGGCGATATCATCGGGCTCCACAATCACGGAACGATTCAGATTGGCGATACCTTCACCAGCGGCAAGGATCTCAAGTTTATTGGCGTGCCGCATTTTGCACCTGAACTGTATCGGCGGGTGAGACTGAAAGACCCGCTCAAAAGCAAACAGTTGAAGCAGGGTCTGACCCAGCTATCTGAAGAGGGGGCGACCCAGGTCTTCATGCCACTGGCGAATAACGACCTGATTGTTGGTGCTGTCGGCGTGCTGCAGTTTGATGTCGTCGCGTTCAGGTTGAAAGACGAGTACAAGGTTGAATGCGCCTACGAGGCCGTGACAATTAACACGGCCCGCTGGGTTGAATGTGATGATCCG
>JAQCAK010000486.1 GCA_027621895.1 Pseudomonadota bacterium
GTTCAAGCACAGCCCCAGGGAGAAAAGAATTCCATTATAGGGTCTGCAACCATGCCCGTGCATCCTCGAGCCCCTCACACCATTCCAGTGCCGGCAGGCTGGCAAGAAAGTAGCCACCATACTGGCGCTGCCGCAGCCGCAGATCCCCGATGACAAACAACCCTCGATCACTTTCCTCTCGAACCAGCCTGCCAAAGCCCTGTCTGAGGGAAAGCGCCGCACGGGGAAGAGACAGATCAGCGAAACTGTTCCCCCCTGCCTGTTCGCAATGGGCTGAAAGCAACCTGAACAGGGGCTCGGCAGGATTGGGGAAAGGCAGCTTATCGATAATCAGGCAGCACAACCGGGCACCTCTTGCATCAACACCCTCCCAGAAACTCTGGGTCGCCAGCAATACAGCCCCATCGAGTGCCCTGAAGGTGTCCATCATTCTGGAACGGGACATGGCACCCTGAACAATCACCGGTCGTTCAAAATCCGAAAGCAGTTGCGCTGCACGCCGCAGGGCCCTGTGACTCGTAAACAGAAAGAAGGTTCTGCCAGGGTTAACCCGAAGCAGGGGCAGTACCGCTTTGACCAGTGCATCGGTATGCGCTTCATCGCCCGGTAGTGGCAGGGAAGGAGGAAGATAGGCCTTCACCGAAGCGGCATAGTCAAACGGGCTGTTGAGCACCGCAGAAACCTGGGGGGTAAGACCCAGTTCCCGCGAGAAATGATCAAAAGAACCATCCACTGTCAGAGTCGCTGAGGTAAACACCCAGGCGGTGGCGCAATCCACGATCGATTTCATTTCAGCCGCAATGGAAACCGGCGAAAGATGAATCGTGAATCCATTTTCACGGCGGTCAATCCAGTGAAGGCTGTCTTCTACTGCGTCTGTCGGCTCCGTCAGCAAAGCAAACTGGTCCAGTAGACTGACGGCCCGGCGCGATGCCTGAAGCAGACCCTCGCTGCGGTCGGCGATCCGGTTCAATTGTTCAACCAGGGCCTCGAGAGCCAGGTCAAACTGCGCTGTCACCGACACGCCCGTCTGCCGCAGCCACTGGTCAACTTCGAGAATCTCGCTGTTCACAATGGCTTTGATGATTTCCCCCAGCGCAACTTCAAGGTCCTTAAGCGCTCTTTCGAGCAAAGGCTCATCGTTGCCCAGAAGCGCGTGCTCGGTTCGCACATCTCGAACCAGTTCAAGAAACTGGCCACTGCTGAGACGCTGACCGAAAAACTGCCTGGCCACCTCGTGGAGCTGATGTGCCTCATCGACAATTATTGCACCGGCATCAGGCAACAGTGACTGCAGGTTATCGTCCATCCGGGAGAGGTCTGCGAACAACAGATGGTGATTAACAATCACAATGTCCGCGTCTTTGGCACGTGCACGTGCCCGATACAGTGGACAGGTGTCAAAATCCGGACAGCGGCCACCCAGGCAGTTCTCACGGGTACTGGTGACAAGCCGCATCAATGCGGGATCTTCTTCCGGATCGAGCAACTCGGTGATATCACCTGAAGCGGATACAGCTAACCATTGGCGTACCTCCACAAGCCGATGCAGATCCCGGCCCTGTTTACCGATGACGCGGATGTGCTTGTTCAGGCGATAAGGACAGCAGTAGTTTGCCCGGCCTTTCAGCAGAGCAACTCGCTTAGCCGGGAACAGGGGTCGCAGGTCCGGGGTATCCTTCAGGTAAATCTGATCCTGCAGGTTTTTAGTGCCGGTTGAAACAATCGTTGTCCCGGCAGAGAGGAATGCGGGGACAAGATAACTTAAAGTTTTCCCGGTGCCGGTGCCTGCTTCAAAGATACCAACCGAACCCGCCTCAATAACCGAAAGGATACTCTCTGCAAGATCAGACTGTTCCTGCCTGAACCGAAAGCCCGAAACGACCTGCGGCAGATCTGACTCGAATACTTTCCCGACGCTACTGACAGATATCATTGAATCCCCGGGACAGTTACCCGAATATAATTACATGAGCCCGTTACCCGATGACCACGTCGCTGCCACCACCGCCATTCTTTTGGCAGGTGGCCAGGGTTCACGAATGAATCACCAGGACAAGGCATGGCTGGCGTACCAGGGAAAACCGCTGATCCTTCACGTTCTGGATCGTATCAAAGACACGGTACAGGAGATTATCATCAGCACAAATCGCACGGGTCCCGAATACGACAATCTGCCCTATCCCTGTATCGCAGACAATCATCCGGGTTTCCCCGGGCCACTGGAAGGCATCTCCAGCTGTATTCAGGAAGTCAGGACACCCTTTACGCTGGTTATACCCTGCGATGTGCCCCATCTGCCCGTCTCTCTGAACAGAAATTTATTCGACAACATCGGTGACAGCGACATCTGCGTCGCAAGTGATGGTGAGCGGGTTCAACCACTCGTTTTCCTTGCCAGAACCTGCTGTCTGCAGGATATCAGGACTCACCTTGATGCGGGAAATCGATCAGTAAGGGGATGGCTGGACGGCAGAAACATCGCCGTCGCAGTGTTCGCCGGGGAAACGGGAACGTTCGAGAATATAAACCGCCCGGACCAGCTGCGGTAACAGCAAGGGTCCGGATCGCC
>JAQCAK010000487.1 GCA_027621895.1 Pseudomonadota bacterium
TGCGGAACTCGGCCATGCTGAAACCGAACTGCCCATGGAGGCCAGGGTGGTGCGCAAGGCGGTGGAAAATGCCAACGATGCGATATTCCACGTGTCCCAGACCCAGCCGCAGTGCAAGGGCATGGGAACGACCATTGTGACCAGCCTGTTCTACAATAACCGGGTCGCGGTTGCGCATATTGGAGACTCGCGGATGTACCGCTTTCGCGGGGGCTCGCTGGAGCAGGTCACCAAGGACCACAGCTTTGTTCAGGAACTGATCGACAAGGGGCTTTATACCAAGGAAGAAGCCAGGGCATCGGACAAGAAAAACGTGGTTACCCGGGCGCTGGGTGTTGCACCTTTCGTGGAAGTGGAATGCCACGAGTATGAGACGGAAGTCGATGATATTTATCTGATGTGCTCTGATGGCCTGCATGACCTGGTTGCGGACCGGGATATTGAGCGTGCTTTCATCGAGCTGAGCGGTAACCTTGAGCAACTCGCGATCTACCTGGTGGAGCTGGCAAACGCCAATGGCGGCAAGGACAATATCTCGGTGATCCTCACCAGGATCAACAAGCCCTATCCCAATGAGGAATCTGTTGGACTCCTGGGGCGAATTACCAACTGGTTCGAATGAGAATCTGAAGACGTGAAGATCGTTGTATACAAAGACGGCAAGCCGACCCAGCAGATTACGATGGAACAGAATCGAGTCGTCATAGGCCGTCGATCCGAATGTGACATTCCCATCAAGGACCCGGCGGTATCCGGTAATCACGCCGAGATCGAGTTTGTGGGTAACGGGTATATTCTTCGGGACCTGAATTCCACCAACGGCGTGCACGTCAAGGGGCGCCAGATCAAGGAATATGCCCTCAAGAATGAAGACCTGGTCACTATTGGTGAACACCAGCTCAAGATTTTTATAGACAGTAATGCTGCACCTTCATCGATAACGCCTGCCAAACCGGCTGTCAGGGAACTGAACCGTGATGTCACCGAGGTGCGTGCGGTGCCGGTCACGACATCGGCGGATGGCTACCTGAAGTACGTCAAGGGCGGCCAGCCCGGGCAAATCGTCAAGCTCGACGAATCACTGACAACCATCGGGGTTCCGGGCATTCAGGTTGCTGCGGTCTCAAAGCGCCCTCACGGGCACTTTATGATCCATGTGGACGGCGGCAAGGACCGTAACAAGACGCCCATCGTTAATGGCGAGGCGATTGGTTTCAAATCCCGCAAGCTCGAAGTGGGCGATCTGATTGAGGTCGCCGATATCTCATGGGAATACTGCATCGACTGATCGGGATCATCCGGCACCCCTGCCAGAACGGATCATCATTGCCGGATCACGGTCATCCCCAGACCCGATGGAGAATTCACCCGTATGTAGCCATAAAATTACAAAACTCTTACAAAGCAAGAGTCATTCTGTGACCGGGTCGACAATTCTGGTGACCATTCGTCGGATACAATAGGCGGGGCTGGTGCAGGGAAGATCACCCGGAATCTGGATGGAATCGAACAGATAGCCGACGGGTGGCAGAAGTCCCGGTGCCAACTGGTTTAAGATGAACGACGGGGAATTCCCCGGTGTGAGCAACCTGATGTTCAAAGGGTGGTCGAACCGGATATCGAACCGGTAGTCGAAACCTGATGTAGATGTACTGGAAGATTAGATTTTAAGGTACCGGCAGAACCGGCATAAAAACGATCGGAGGAAGAAAGATGAGGATGAAGACAATAGGACTCGGGCTGGTATTCGGGCTCATCATGTCCGTCGCAAGCGGACAGCTGCTGGCCAAAGAACCCCCGGTTGCCAAACTGGTGCAGATAGAAGGGGATGTTGAATACAGCAGGAACGGGACTCGCTGGAGTCCGGTCAGAAGAACAAAATACCTGTTCTCCGGCTATTACATCCGAACTGGCGAGGATGGCAGCGGCAAGCTGATTAACCAGGCCACCGGTCATTCCCAGGACCTGGGTTCAAATACCGAGGTACAGGTGGCTGATGGTGACATCAAGGTGCTGTCAGGGAGTCTTACCGAGCCCCAGGAAGAAGAAGTCAGCGTATTCCAGAGTCTGCTGAATAAATTCGCCAGGGCCCAGCGATACACCACGGTGCGTCGAAGCCTGACTTCCGGTGAACAACCCTGCGACAGCAAGGTCAGAACGATCAGGGATGTCACCATCTCACCGGCTCACAACGAACTGGTGTGGCGCAACGCCTGCCCCGAGTACTCCTATCGACTGGTTATCAACGATGGTGCGCCGATAGAAGTGCCGGCGCAGACTACAGCTGAAATGATCAGGTATCCGATTGAAGGTCTGGTACCGGGTCAGCACACCTATCGGGTTGAAGTCATCGACAAGGACGGCACCATATTCAGTCCTCGAAAGGACAGCACCTTTACGCTGATGTCCGAGACTGAAGAGGCTGAAATCCAGAGCGTGCTTGACCAGGTGGGCGACGATATCTTCCTGGAAACCAATATTCTGGAAGATGCGGGCATGTATGTGGCGGCGATGGACGCCTATCGCGATTACTTCACGGAAAATCCTGAAGATAACGACATGCGACCG
>JAQCAK010000488.1 GCA_027621895.1 Pseudomonadota bacterium
GTCGTGGTTCAGCCTCACCCCGAAAGCAAAACGGACACCATGATCCAGGTGATGGATGCTGCCCGCCAGGCAGGGGTCTACAACGTGTCGATTGCTGCCACCTGATCCGGTTTCCAGCCGCTCAAAATTGATAGTTTGAAAGAAGGTTAGCCCGTCGATGGAAATCATCATGATTCGCCATGGTCTCCCGGAACACGTCGAGACAGAAGATGGTTCGCCGGCGGACCCGCCGCTATCCGCAGAAGGTCACATACAGGCGCAGAAAATGGCCGCCTGGCTGAAAGACACAAAGATTGACCGGCTCTACGCCAGCCCGATGCAGCGCGCCTATCAGACCAGCCTGCCGCTGGCAGAGATCAAGCAGCTGGAGCCCGAATTGAACGAGGGTGTGGCAGAGTATGATCGTCACGCCGACCACTACATTCCCGTGGAGAAGCTCAAGGAACTGGATTACGAGCGCTGGCTCCAGCTGATGAAGGGCGAGCTGGAAGATGTGAACTTCCCTGAGTTCTGTACGTCGGTTATCCAGTCCATGGAGCAGATCGTTGAAGACAACCGGGGCAGGACCGTTGCGGTGGTCTGCCATGGCGGGGTCATCAATATCTGGACGGCCCATGTCCTCGGGATGGAACTCAAGATGTTTTTCAACCCCAGGTACACCAGTATCAACCGCTACATGGCGGCCAGTTCAGGTGAACGCAGCATTATCACCCTGAACGAGCATTCGCACCTGACTCGATAGTCAGCCGTAGCGTTTCAGCTGTCTTTTGTCTGTGCCCTGCCGCGATCCTGTACCTGTAGGCGGTTTGTTTCCAGCTGGTCTGCACCCAACCCCCGATTGCGGGCGCTGCTGACACGTCGTTCCTCCGCGAGTCCTTCCGCCAGCGTGTTCTCCCAGCCGTAATCAATCAACCGATGTACTTCTTTCAGCGTCTCCGGGATGGCCGACGTGATGTCCCTGGCCAGCTTTTCGCAGTAGGGCAGCAGTTCGTCCGGTGGCAGTACCTCGTTGACCAGCCCCCAGCGGGCAGCGGTGTAGGCGTCCAGGTAATTGCCGGTGAAGCTCAGTTGCTTGGCGCGACTGACGCCGATCAGCCGTGCCAGTCGCTGCGACAGTCCCCAGCCGGGTACAACACCCATGCGCACATGGGTGTCTGCAAATTTTGCTTCCGTGGAAGCCACCAGGATGTCGCAGGCCAGCGCCAGCTCGAATCCGCCTGTAATCGCGAAACCATTGATGGCTCCGATGACGGGTTTTCCGGTGCCGCGTATGGCTGCTTCGAGGTCGATTTCCTCCCTGACTGAATCGCCGGTACCCATGCCGGTCTGGCCCAGTTCCTTGAGATCCAGTCCGGCGGTAAAGGCGCGACCGTTGCCGGTCAGGATAATGACTTTCGTCTCTGCATCTTTCCCGAGTGCCTTGAACACCTCAGCGATGCGGCGCCGCATGGGCGTCGACAGTGCGTTGAGGGCCTCAGGCCGATTCAGCGTAACCGTGGTGATATGGTCACAGGTTTCTGTCAGTACGATCTCGTTTTCGGTGCTTTTCTCATTGCTGGTCATCGATCTTTCCTATCCGATTCTAATACTCTGTCCACCATCCACGGGCAGGGTCACGCCCGTAATGAACCTGGATTCGTCGCAGGCCAGAAACAGTGCTGCATTGGCCACGTCTTCCGCAACACCCATGGCACCCATGGGCACCCTGGCATGCCGAGCGGCGATAACATCCTCGCGATCTCTGCCCAGCTGCTGACTGTATCCTTCAATTGCCATGGGCGTGTTGATCAGACCGGGCAGAATACAGTTGGCCCGGATGCCGTGGGCGGCATTGCCCATGGCGACATGTTCCGTCAGCGCAATGATACCTGCCTTGGATGTCTTGTAAGCCAGCATACCCGTTGAAGCGATCGCAGCCACTGACGAAATGTTAATAATGCTGCCCGAACCTCGCTGACGCATGACCGGTATCGCGTGCTTGCACATCAGGAACATGCTCTTCAGGTTCACATCCATAATGCGCTGCCAGGCGTCTTCTGTCAGCCTGGTCACGCTATTGTCACCGGTACCAATACCGACATTGTTGTGGAGGATATCCAGACCGCCGAACCTCGTCTGGCAGGCGCTGATGATAGCGATGCAGTCGGTTTCCTGACTCACATCCGCGACGATGGTTTCAGCCTCGCCACCCCTTTCGTGGATCATTCTGGCGGTCTCGGCAACCGAGTCCCCGTCGCGGTCTGCCAGCATCACGGCAGCGCCCTCAGCCGCAAACTTCAGGGCCGTTGCGCGACCATTACCCAGGGTGGTACCCGGCGTCTGTCCAGCGCCTGTAACAATGGCGATCCGGCCTGAAAGTCGCATAAGTGACCTTTTTTTCTGCTTGCAGTCCCCGGATTGTATACTGATCCCATGCCCGGAGCTTGTATCCCCAAATGAAAGGATTCCTGATATTTGCGCTGATCATTGCAGCCATCGTTGTTGTGCTGCGGATCATGCGTCGTCGTGAGCTGGCGGCGTTCAGGGAAGCGGATATGGCGGACTTCCGGGCCTTTGATATCCGGCAGG
>JAQCAK010000489.1 GCA_027621895.1 Pseudomonadota bacterium
AGATGGAACAGTTCAACTTATCGGCGAGTGACGGGCATGCCGTGGCCTGTTACCACTGGGTGGCGGAGAGTCCCCGCATGGTCGTGCAGATCGCGCATGGCATGGGTGAGCACGCGAAACGCTACGCCTGGGTGGCTGATCAGCTGACAAAAGCCGGTTATGTGGTTTATGCCTCAGACCATCGCGGCCATGGCGGCACCTGTGACAGTCAACCCGGCTACATGGGAGGGGACGGCTGGAATCGCACTCTCGCGGATATGTACGAGATCAATCAGCACATCCGGGCAGCCCATCCCGGATTGCCGCTTTGCCTGCTGGGTCACAGTATGGGCTCAATGCTCTCCCAGCAGTACATCACTCGCTATGGGCACAGTATTGACGCACTGGTACTGTCTGGATCGCCTGGCTTTAAGGCTTCCCGGCTCGCGTTTATCAATCGCTGGCTGATGCGCTTCGAGCACTGGCGGCTCGGACCCGATCAGCCCAGTGACCTGATGCAGAAAGCCATTTTCCAGAACGCCAACACACCCTTCGACGGCCCCGGCGCCGCGGGTTTCGAATGGCTGTCACGGGATCCGACGCAGGTTCAGCGCTATCTTGACGACGAAATGTGTGGCTTCGTGCTCACTGTGGGTTCGCTCATCGATATGACCGAAGGCGGTGCGCATGCCCAGAGTGAAAGCTGCATCGCCAAAATCCCACAGGAGTTGCCTGTCTATGTGTTCTCCGGGGTGGAAGATCCGGTGCATGGTGAGACAGCCGACCTGAACCGGATGGTGGGTACCTACCGGTTACAGGGTCTGAAAAATCTGGATTACCGGCTTTATCCCGGTGGCCGGCACGAAATGTTCAATGAAACCAATCGGGATGAGGTCATCGCTGACCTGCTTAAATGGCTCGAGCCGCTAGTGGAGAAACAGTCATGAACAATATTGCAGTCCTGGGTCTCGGCAATTTCGGTACCGCCCTTGCGCACAATTGGCTTGAGGCCGGACGTTCGGTGAGTGGCTGGACAGTAGAACAGGAAGTCTATGACAGCATCAGCCAGAGAGGGATCAATGAAAAGTACCTGAAAGACATCACGCTGGATGGGCTCAAGGTCTCCATGTCCATAGCCGAGGCAGTTGCCGATGCCGAGCTGGTCGTGCTCGCACTGCCATCCGGTGTGGTCCTCAGCGTGGTGGAGGATCTGATCCCCCATCTGCGGAATGAACAGGTCATACTGGATCTGGCCAAGGGACTTGCCCCGGATGACAACCTGATTTCGGACGACATCAGGGAAAGGCTGGAGGCCGCTTCGCTCACCTGTCCCCTGTGCGTGATGATGGGGCCGACCATTGCGCCTGAACTTGCCCATGGAGTCTACACAACCGCGCTGATTACCAGCGATGACCCCGACCTGGCAGCCGATCTGGCGGCGTCGCTGACCACCGCCACGTTGAGGTTGACGCCGGGCAAGGACTCATTGGGTTCAGAGTACTGGGGAGCCTTCAAGAATGTGATCGCCCTCGCCTGTGGCGTCGTGGATGGCCTCAAGCAGGACGGTCGTGGTGGCGACAACCTGAAAGCCGCGGTTTTCACCGCCGGCTTCCGTGAAGCCGTGCACCTGCTTCCCCAACTGGGTGCCGATCCTGAAACAGCGCTCTCACCTGCCGGTATCGGCGATCTGTTTGTCACAGCAACCTCACCCCACGGGCGCAACCGTGAAATGGGTGACCGGATTGGCCGGGGCCAGACCCTCGAGCAGGCCCAGAAGGAAATGCACATGGTGAGTGAGGGGGTGCGTGCCGCGCATATGTTCCAGAAGCTGTTCCATGGGCGTTCCATTCCTTGTCCGTTCGTCGACGCGGTCTGCGCGCTGCTCGATGGCAGTGCGAACATCGATGAATTCCTTGAGAAGGCTGTCGGCTGAGGACATATAATTCATCCATGAGTGAATACAGCAGACCTGAACGCGTCCTTTACGCAATCGCAGCCATTGCCATTGTGCTCGGTGCGATGAAGCTGGCATCCGGCGTCCTGGTACCGGCGCTGCTTGCCCTGTTCATTGCCATCGTCTGTACCGAGCCGATGTACTGGATGGTGGAAAAAGGCATCCCCCGGGGTATCGCCATACTGCTGGTGGTCATGGCCCTGCTGGGGCTCTCTTCCATCGTGCCCTTCGTCATCAGCGGGTCCTTTATTCAGTTCACCGAGGAGTTGCCCACTTACCAGGATCGCCTGGACAAGCTGTTCGCGCAGTCGATTACCTGGGTTGAGGACTGGGGATACGACGTCGACAGCCTGCGGGCCGTGTTCGACCCTTCCGAGGCCCTGGGCTACGTGCAGACTGTGCTCGCTGCCCTGGGTGGCATCCTGTCGCGATATTTTCTGATCATGCTGCTGGTGATCTTCATCCTGGTGGACGTACCGAAAACCCTGAACCACAGCGAGTCTCCCGCCGGTGAAGTGGTTCGAACGGTGCAGCACTATTTTGCAATCAAGACATTCACCAGCCTGTTGACCGGTGCCATGATCGGCGCATTCCTGCTGGTGATGGATGTTCAGTACCCGCTGCTGTGGGGCTT
>JAQCAK010000490.1 GCA_027621895.1 Pseudomonadota bacterium
CGACTGCCTGTCTGTGTTCGACGTGCCGGATTCGTTCGAACTGAAGACCCGGGTCGGCATCAGGCCCCAGGACAACACTGCCCTGGAAGGGCTGTACAAATCCGGCGACATGTTCTGTACGCAATGCGAGGCAGAGGGGTTCCGCAACATCACCTGGTACCTGGACCGCCCGGATGTCATGTCGAAATACACCACGACCGTGGTGGCCGACAAAGCGAAGTACCCGGTGCTGCTGTCTAATGGTAATGACATCGAACGGGGCGAGGAGGGCGAGCGCCACTGGGTGACCTGGGAAGACCCCTACATGAAACCGGCCTATCTGTTTGCGCTGGTGGCCGGTGACCTGCAGCATATTGAAGATCAGTTTGTGACCATGAGTGGCCGCGAGGTCACGCTGCGAATCTTCACCGAGGCTCACAACATCGGCAAGGTGGACTATGCCATGACGGCCCTGAAGAACGCCATGCGCTGGGACGAGGAAGTCTATGGTCGTGAATACGACCTGGATATCTTCATGATCGTTGCGGTGGAAAGCTTCAACATGGGGGCGATGGAGAACAAGGGGCTGAATATCTTTAACACCTCCTGTGTACTGGCGCATCCGGATACCACGATTGATGGCGGATTCCAGCGGGTGGAAAGCGTGGTCGGCCATGAATACTTTCATAACTGGTCCGGCAACCGGGTTACCTGCCGTGACTGGTTCCAGCTGAGCCTGAAAGAGGGCTTCACCGTGCTGCGGGACCAGCAGTTCTCAGCGGATATGGGTTCGCCCACGGTCTGTCGGGTAAATGACGTGGCCATGTTGCGCGCCGCGCAGTTTCCCGAGGATGCGGGACCCATGGCGCATCCGATCCGACCGGATTCATTTATCGAGATTAACAACTTTTGTACGGCCACCGTTTACGAGAAGGGTGCTGAAGTGGTTCGCATGATCAGCACGCTGCTGGGTGCAGAACAGTTCCGTAAAGGTGCGGATCTGTATTTCGACCGGCATGACGGTCAGGCGGTGACCACCGAGGATTTTGTCAAGGCGATGGAAGACGCCAATGGTGTGGATCTCAGCCAGTTCCGTACCTGGTACCAGCAGGCGGGTACGCCGGTGCTGACGGTCAGTGGTGCCTATGATGAGGCCGGGAAGACCTTCACCCTGGATGTGGAACAGAGCTGCCCGCCGACACCCGGCCAGCCGGAAAAAGCGCCCTATCACCTGCCGCTGACGGTGGGCCTGCTGGGCGAGGACGGCGCGGATATCCGGTTCCCGGTTGAGGGTCTGGATGTGGCGAGTACGGAAGAATCTGAGGGTGCATTCTCTGCCGTGCTGAACGTGACCCAGGCGAAGCAGTCCTATGTGTTCCGGGGGATCGAATCCCGCCCCGTGCCATCGCTGCTGCGTGGCTTTTCCGCGCCGGTGCGACTGGGCTATGACTACAGCCGGGATGACCTGCGGTTCCTGATGAGCCACGACTCGGACGGCTTTAACCGCTGGGAAGCCGGCCAGCGGCTGGGTGTGGATGTGATCCAGGGTGTGATCCGGCAGATTGAGGCAGGGGAGCCCGTCGCTGTGGATGAGCGGCTGATCCAGGCCTGTGAAGCCAACCTGATGCAGGCGGTGGATGGACATCGCGACCCGGCCCTGGATAAGGCCATGATTGCCCGGATGCTGGTGCTGCCGGACCTGGGTTACCTGGTGGAACTGAGCGAGGTCGCCAACATCGATGCGATTTACCAGGCCCGCAAGGCCGTGCAGGACGCCATGGTCAGCCAGCTGAAGGGATTGCTGCTGTCGGTCTACAAGCTGAACCAGAACGACGCGGCGTATGCTGCCACGGCCGACCAGATTGCCGAGCGCATGCTGAAGAACACCGCGCTGTCATTCCTGATGACCCGGGAGGACACCGAGTCGGTGCCGTTGTGCGTTGAGCAGTTCGAGCGGGCGCACAACATGACTGATGTGGATACGGCGCTTCGTACCATGCTCTGGTCGCCGGCAGAAGCCGCGCGGGAGCCTGCAGAAAAAGCCCTGACCGCGTTTTACAACAAGTGGGTTAACGAGGCGCTGGTCATCGACCGCTGGTTTGCCCTGCAGGCCATGAACCCGACGCCGGGTGCGCTGGCCAGGGTAGAGGCACTGATGCAGCATGAAGCGTTTAATATCAAAGTGCCCAATCGCATGCGGGCGCTGGTATCCAACTTCGCGGCCAGTAACCTGGTGAACTTCCACCAGGCAGATGGCAAGGGCTATGCGTTTCTTGCCGATCGCGTGATCGAGCTGAATGCGATCAACCCGCAGATGGCCGCGCGGACCATGGGGCCGCTGACGCGCTGGGGCAAGTTTGACCCGGCCCGTCAGCAGCTGATGAAAGGCGAGCTGGAGCGGATTGTCGGCATCGATAACATCTCACCGGATGTTTACGAGATCGCTTCCAAGAGCCTGTCCTGAGCGGCCGGGGTCGCGCACGACCGAAGGACCTCGGTCGCCGACGCCCCACCATCGAGATCCTTCGGGCTGCGCCCTCAGGATGACAGTGCGGTGTCGTCCTGAGCGCAGTGAAGGATCTCGAT
>JAQCAK010000491.1 GCA_027621895.1 Pseudomonadota bacterium
CAAAACGGCTTTCGCGATAATGTTCTTTTGAACCTCCTGGGACCCTCCAAAGATAGAGGAGGCCCGGTTGTTCAGGTAGGTGCCGATTGCTGTCTGGTTTTTCTCCACACCTACACCGGCCTGATCCTGCAGCCAGAGCAGGTTGTTGTGGGGTATACCATAGTAATCGACCGCCTCCAGGCGCAGTGCAGCGATCTGCTGGCCCAGTGAACTTGTCATGTTTTTCATCAGTGAGGAATTGCTGCCCGGATTTTCCCCGCGGGCCAGGCGAGCCTGCAGATCCGTTTCCATCTGGGAGAGAGCAGAAATCTGGATGCTGATCTCATCGGCCCGGCTGCGCAGGCTGTGATCACCGAGAACACCGTCAAGCAGCAGGTACAGTTCTTTCATTGCCAGTGATAGTCCGGTCGCCGCCGCACCGCCACCACGCTCGAATTCCAGCAGGTACTTCGCGACAGCCCAGCCCTCGTTTTCAGGACCGACGCGGTTGGTGACGGGAACGCGCACATCCTCGAGAAAGACCTGGTTGACCTCGTGATCACCGGCAAGTGTGATAATCGGGTCGACGGTAATGCCCGGGGTATCCATATCGATCAGCAGGAATGTGATGCCAGCCTGTGGTCGCACATCAGGATCTGTCCTCACCAGGCAGAATATATGGTCCGCAAAATGCGCGTGGGTCGTCCAGATCTTGGTGCCGTTGACGACATACTCATCACCGTCGCGAATTGCCCGGGTTTTCAGGCTGGCCAGGTCCGATCCTGATCCGGGTTCGGAGTAGCCTTGGCACCAGTAGTGTTCGCCGGACAGTATCCGCGGAAGGTAGTAGTCCTGTTGTTCTTTGGTGCCGTACTTGAACAGCACTGGCGCCAGCATGCGAAGACCCAGGGGAATCAGCCCCGGTGCACCGGCCTTGATGCATTCCTGGTTGAATAGGTAGCGCTGGGTGGAGCTCCAGCCGGTGCCGCCGAATTCCGTCGGCCAGGAAACGCCGGCCCAGCCCCGCTTGTGCAGGATCTTCTGCCAGGTGAGCGCCACGTCCTTGTCAGCGAAGACGGTCGTGGTTTTCGCTGTGGCTGCCTTGAGCTCATCAGTCAGCTCATCCTGCAGCAACTGGCGAACTTCATCCCGGAACGCGATTTCTTCAGGTGTTAATTCCAGCTCCACCGGTAGTTTCCCTCTTACTTGTTTCGAACAATCAAGTGTAGCGATACGGGGAGCCCGCGTCACCCGTCGAGTTGATGGTTTTTGTCCGGTGATTTACCCCGGGTTGTACCAGATCGGCGAGCTGTAAACACGCTCGACGGTCACCATGGGTATCTCTTCCGCCGCATCGGTATCGAATTCTGCCGCGTCATAGGCGGACCAGCGCGGCGTGGGAATTTCGAGAACCCGGACATAGTAGAAAGCCGGCTGGCTGGCATCAAAGTCCGGATCCTGCCAGAAAGTCGACAGGGCAGGGCTGCCAATGGTGTTCGAGTAGGATGGATCCTCCAGGTTAACGGTGTTTCCCACTGGCGGCAGTTTGCCATCGGCACCAGGCTGACGTGAGGTATCCCAGGCCACGTCGTAGACTTTCTCACCGGTAGACCCGTCTGCCTTCAGGAACCCTTTGACGACCTGGATCCGGTCGAGGTTAGCGCCATCAGGATCTTTCAGGGCGCTGATCAGGAACCCGGGTTTTGAGTTACCCGGCAATGGTTCCAGACGGCTGCCCATCGGTACGCCCTTGTCATAACCGCTGGCAACCAGGGTAGACAGGTCCTCGCGGGAAAACTGCCAGCCGGCGAAGAATCGAAGCGGGATTCGAGGACCGGTGGTGGCATAGACTTCCTTCTGTTCCAGGGCGTCGAACAGTCCTGTCCGGGTATTTTCTTTCGCCCAGACGCCAAGGTAGCCCGACGCGGCAAGCCTCCAGTTGTACCAGAGGCTGCCACCCATTTGGTTGGAGAGTCTGTCTGGCGTCTTTTCCGAATCCAGGAATTTGCCATAGAAGTTGTTGTCATCAGCCGTCGCCAGTGGCGTATGAGAATCGGTGCTGCCGATCAGGCCAAACTCGTAGGGATTGACCCCCAGTGATCGCTGCAGTGCCAGGCCTTCCCGCAGCGCTGAACGGGCGTACTCTCCCGCCAGCATGTCGTTGGTTTTCGGGGTGTTGCGGCCGATGTTGTCTGCATCCCAGGTTTCGAAGTCAGCGAACTCGTCGTCCGGTGAAAGGAACGGGTGGGTTTCGCCATCGCCCTTGACCTGCGTCACCTCATAGAGTGGCTCCCAGCGTATACGGGTTTCCGCATAGGCTCGATCGAAGGGTTTGCCAGCCAGTGTTTCGGTCATGAACATCATGCCATTGGATACATTCCCGTTGTGGGGAATGGCCATCACACGGCCGCCGGTGACGGTCTCATATCGACCGAGCGCATTCCACAGATCCTCAGGATCCTGGCTGTCCAGGGATGAGAAAGGTGGCAATTGGCCAGCCAGGTCGGCGTTGTCACGGAACAGCACGACCCTGTGCAGATTGTTGCCGTTGACCATCGCGGTCCACTCATAGCCGATAAATGCCG
>JAQCAK010000492.1 GCA_027621895.1 Pseudomonadota bacterium
GGAAATGGAACTGGAGCTGACGCCACGCAGACGCAGATTCGAGCCGTTTCCGGAACTGCCCTGTGCCACGACCATGTTCGGCACCATCTTGGATGCATCGACCAGGTTGGTAATATTGTAGCGGTCAAGATCTGCCTCGGTCATGGCAGCTATCGTGACCGGAACGTCCTGCAGGGTTTCAGCCTGCCGCCGTGCGGTAACGGTCACTTCTTCAATCACTGATTCACTGGCATGGACCGCAGACCCGGCTGAACCCGCCATTGCGGCGACAGCCAGAGCGACTGCATTTCTTACTGACAATTTCATAAATCCCCTCATTACTTTGTATAACAGTTTCGTTCGTTCAAACGAAACGGCGCGCAGTATACACAGGAAAGACGAAGGGGTCAGGTTGAGAAACGCCAAAAAAATTTGATTGCAGACAAGCAACTGCCTGCGATCAAGCGATTAGGCAAAAACAATCAGCGGGGGTAACACGTTTTTCGGGTCGAATGAACGCGGCTATTGTCGCCAGAGTCGAACTTCCGGTGGTAACGGTTCCTCAAAGGTGCGATGTGAATTGATTTCAATACCACCTCGCCGCGTGTATCGCGCTGTAACACCAAGACGTTCGGGTGAGCAGCGATTCATGATATCCACAAAAATCCGCTCGGTAACCTGCTCCGCAAACTCTGCATGTTCCCGATAGGATACGAGATAACGCAGCAGCCCCTTGTGGCTGATACTGTTCCCGTTGTAGTTGATCGCAATGCTGGCGAAATCCGGTTGCCCGGTCATGGGGCAGAGGCTTTTGAACAGATGGGTGTAAACGGTTTCCCGGATCACCGTGGAACTTTCGAGTTCCAGAAAATCCGGATTCCAGAAGTACTCATCAATCTCGATATCCTGTTGATCCAGGGAATTGCCGGTAAAGATGCCCAGACCCTCGTGCTGAACCGAGTCAGCATTCATCAACGTCACGCCGACAGGTGCCTGCACGGCCAGGGTCAGATCAGACTCCAGGGTATTGATCACCTCGTTGCGATGACCAAACTTGGTGCCGCTGTATGAAAGGAGGTACAGCTTGAGTGACTTGGACTCGATCAGGTGCGGTGACTTGCCGGGCACCTGGAACTGCGCTACAGCGACCTCCGGTTTCCCATTCCTGTTCAACCAGGTGAATTCGTATGCATTCCAGATATCGAGCCCTTTGAATGGCAGGGCATCATCGGCAATGCCCAGCGTCTGGCGCTGCCGATTGCGCGGTATCGACTCCAGCAACGACGGGGTATAAGTCGTTACATAGTCCTGCTTGCTATTATTTCCAGCCATTCAGCCCATTCCTTTATCCACTCGCCCTAATTTATAGAAAAGCACCACCGAGTGGCAGATGTATTGTCAGTAAAATATGACAGCAGGTGGATATCAATGGATGATCGGTACATGTTTTGTCGAACGCTCTTATTGTATAACCTTCGCAGGTGCTAAGTCGTCACTCCATTCTGCCCTTCTTGCTGAGCCGCGCCCTGCTCCTGTGTGCGTTCTCATATATTCCTGTAAGCCTTGCAGAAGCTGTGCTGGATGAAGTTGTCGTGACCGCAAGCCGCAACGAACAGGCCCTTCGTGACGTTGCAGTTTCAGTTTCTGTGCTCGACAGCGATGACCTGGCGCTGTCGGATCACATTCACATCCAGGAAACCATGGTTCGATCCGCAGGGGTCTGGGTCAGTCGCGGCAATGGCCAGGAGCACCTGACCGCGATCCGATCCCCCGTCCTCACGGGTGCCGGCAGCTGCGGCGCCTTCCTGATATCCCAGGACGGTATTCCCCTGCGGGCGCCAGGCTTCTGTAACGTCAATGAACTTTTCGAGTCCACCAGTGAGCTGGCCGAGCGAATAGAGGTCATGAAAGGCCCCGGGTCCTCAACCCACGGTTACAACGCGCTGCACGGCATCATCAATGTCATCACCCCGGCTCCCCAGCACGGACTGCGACGGGCCTCGCTGCTGGCAGGACCCTGGAACTACCTGAGATCGCGGCTGACCGTGTCTTCCGATTCACTTCGAATGGATATGTCCGGCACGTCCGATGGTGGCTACAAGGATGACTCGGGCTTTGACCAGCAGAAGCTGCTGCTGACACACAGGCACGAAAACGGTGACCAGTCCATTAAAACCACCTTCAGCTATACCAACCTTAACCAGGAGACTGCAGGCTTCGTCGAGGGACCGGAAGTTTACAGACGGTCGGGTATCAAGCGTGATAATCCGAACCCTGAGGCCTACCGCGACGCGCGCTCATTCCGCCTGGTAAGCAGCATCAGCAGGACGCTGGGTCAGAGTCAGCTGCTGTTGAAACCCTATGCGCGCCACGTCGACATGGTTTTCCTGCAGCATTTCCTGCCCGGACAGGCTGTTGAAGAGAACGGCCATGATTCACTGGGGCTGCTGGGGCTATGGACCAGTGCGCTGGCGGACTGGCGGCTCGGCGTTGAGATAGACTATACCCGGGGATACCTGAAGGAAACCCAGCCAGGGCCAACGGGGATCAGCCCCTTCCTCGATGCCACGATTCCCGCAGGCGC
>JAQCAK010000493.1 GCA_027621895.1 Pseudomonadota bacterium
AGCGATGGGAGAGCCTGTTGGTGACAATGCCTGGGCGATCCGGGTGCACGTGAAGCCTTTTGTCCGCTGGGTCTGGCTGGGTGGACTGATGATTGCTGCCGCCGGATTCCTGACCCTGCTGGATCGTCGTTACCGCCGGGTTCGTCAGCGCATTCCCCGGCCGAAGACCCAGGTAAACGCCCTGAATGAGGCCATCGCGTGAGTGACACGACCGAGACGGTCGCGGCGACCAACCGCGGCCTCATGATCCCGCTGATTGTTTTCCTGCTGCTGGTGGTGGTGCTGTACCTGGGATTCTCTCTCAAGGATCCGCACATCCTGCCGTCCGAGCTGATCAACAAGCCGTTTCCGGTGTTCGAGCTTCGTGATCTGCACCAGCCCGGGCAGATGCTCACTCGTGAAGATCTGCTGGGCGAGGTCGCGCTGGTCAACGTCTGGGCGACCTGGTGTCCCAACTGTGTGGTGGAACACCCGGAACTGTTGCGCATCAGTCGGGAAGAAAACATCCCCCTCTACGGCATTAACTATAACGACGAAATCGACAAGGCGCTGGCCTGGCTCGCCCGCCGGCAAGATCCCTACCGTTTCAGCATTGTTGACGACGAGGGAACCCTGGCCATCGACCTGGGCGTTTACGGGGCGCCGGAGACCTTTGTGCTTGATAGTGAAGGCGTGATCCGTTACCGGCATGTCGGCCCCGTGACGCCAGATGTCTGGCGGAACGAGATACAGCCGGTGGTTGAACTCGTGCGACAGGTGTCGTCCGCGCGCGGCAGCGAGGTAGCTACCAGTGGTTAGGTTCATGACATCCCTCATGCTGATGGTCTGCCTGTTGCCCTCAGCCAGGGCAGCCATTGATGCCTACCCCTTTCCTGACGAGCAGCATGAGGTGCGTTACCAGTCGCTGATTGCAGAACTTCGCTGTCCCAACTGTCTCAACACCAATCTCGCGGGTTCGGATGCCATGATAGCCGAACACCTGCGGCGGGAGGTTCATCGCATGCTGCTTGAAGGTAAGAGTGATGATGAAATCCTGTCCTTCATGTACGAACGCTATGGTGACTTTATTCTTTACGAACCCCGACTGAAAACCGGGACCCTGATGCTCTGGTTCGGTCCTCTGGTGCTGGGGTTGCTGGCCGGATTTGTCTTCCTTCGAATGGTCAGGCGTCGCGCTGTCTCCCGGGCGCTCACGGCTGAAGAACAGCAGCGTCTTGAAAGTCTGCTGCAGGAAAAGGGACAGTGATGTTTTATGTTGTGCTTCTGGTGCTGGCGCTGGCAGCGGCCGGTTTTGTGCTGTTACCGCTGCTGCGTCGTCCCGCCGCTGACCAGGATGACCTGTTTATCGACCGAAACCAGATCAATATCGCGCTTTACGAGGAGCGCTTTGAAGAGCTTGCGGCTGAAGGTGAGGCCGATGAACTGGCGCTGGATGCGCGCCGTGACCTGTTGCTGGATGTTGTTGAAGAAGACCAGGCGCCGGTCGGGCAACAGCGGCCAGATGCAGAGCGCAATACCCGGTGGTATCTGCTGGCCCCGGCACTCCTGCTGCCATTGCTGTCGTTCATTGCCTATGTCGACGTGGGCCTGGGTCGCGGCGCGTTCGTTGATTACGAACTGTCCAGGGAACTCAGGAACATTGATCCCCAGGATACCGAATCCTACCTTGAGCTGGTGGACAGGTTTGCGAGTCGGGCTGCAGACAGGAAGGGCAACACTGATCTGCAGTTTATGGCCGCACGAATGTTGACCAGTGCCGGGCGGTTTGAAACCGCGGCCGAATTTTACAACCGGCTTTTCGAGCAGTTTCCCGGCGAGGCTGATCTTGCCTCCATGCGGGCCGAAACCCTGTTCCTCGCTGATCAGCGGCAATGGACAGCGCGAGTCGAACAGGCGGTCAGCCAGGCGCTGGCGCTGAATCCCGCGGACATTACGATGCTCGAGGTCAGTGGCATGGGAGCCATCGCATCCGGAGATATGACCCAGGCCCTTAACTGGTTTCGAAAGGCGGCGGCAGCCGGTGCCAGTGGGCGTCGCCTGCAGCTCCTGCAGTCCGCAATCGGACAACTGGAATCACAGCTGGGTGTTGTGGCCAATCAGGCACCTGATGCCGGCCGCTCTATCCGGATCTCGGTATCGGCCATTGATGGCATCACGTTGCCCGAACAATCAACGGTGTTTGTTTATGCAAGAGCCTTGCAGGGCCCACCGATGCCGCTTGCCGTCCAGCGCCTGACACTGGGTCAGTTGCCCGCGACGGTGCTGCTGGACGACTCCATGTCGATGATGCCTGGCATGTCCCTGAAGGATTTTGATCAGGTGCAGGTCATTGCCCGGGTTTCGTCCACCGGTGAGGTCACGCCATCACCGGGCGATTTTGAAGCGAAGAGCGATGCCCTGAATGTGACCGACGGGCCGATTGATCTGGAGCTTCGGATTTCGGAACAGCTGACAGGCGGCTAGGACAGCGGCCGGGATTCCTGCTCAGTGCAGCGGACTTTCCAGGCGTTCCAGTTGCAGTGTGACCTGCTGGCCAGCATCGGTATCGTGCACGGACAGTTT
>JAQCAK010000494.1 GCA_027621895.1 Pseudomonadota bacterium
TGGGAAAAGCGAACTTTTCCCATTTAGCGAGCCAGAGTTTTCTTCTTCTTGTCGTTCTTATTGTTTTTATATCTTGGACACCGCCAAAGGCGTTGTCCTTAACCAGTTGATTATTTGAGTCTTGTTTTTATTTTGATAATTCTTATTGACTGGCAGAACGAACTATCCGGGTTTGGAAAGAAAAACACAACATCTTATAAATCAATAAGTTACGGCATACAGAAAAATGTGCGCCTGCACCATTTGTTACCACTCAACACGGGCACGTGTAGAAATGTAACACTTTCTTACGTTTTTATTACAAATTCCTACCTGAGCCTGCCCCGTTCACGAGGAATGCCCAGTTTCTGCCGCTTCTGCCAGAGACTCTTCCGGGAGATCCCCAGCTTCTGGGCCAGTTCTGTTTCCGTAAACTCATCCTGGTGGTCAAGCACAAACTTGACGAAATATTCCTCCAGGGACACGGGTTCGACCTGCTCATCGGTCGTCGGGAAGCGACTGTTCACCTGTTCCCCAATTGCCAGCAGATCAGCCTTGATCGTCTTCCCCTCGCACAGAATAACAGCGCGTTGTACCGCGTTTTCCAGCTCGCGGATATTGCCGGGCCAATGGTAGGTTTCAATCAGGTGTGATGCTGCGTCAGAAAAGCGCAACCTGGATTTGCCATGCTTTGCCGCGTGAGTCGTCAGGAAATGTCTTGCCAGCAACAGCACATCGGGTCCGCGTTCGCGCAGGGGTGGCAAGGCCAGTCGAACCACATTCAGCCGATAGAACAGGTCTTCTCTGAAGGCGCCTTCATTGACCAGTTTCTGCAAGTTCCTGTGCGTCGACGCGATCAGCCTGATACTGACGTTGCGGGTCTTAACAGCACCAACCCGCCGAACTTCCCGTTCCTGGAGTACGCGCAGCAAACGGCCCTGGGCCTCCAGTGGCAGTTCACCAATTTCATCGAGAAACAGGGTGCTGCCGTCGGCTGCTTCAACCAGGCCCACGCGCGCCGTCGTTGCGCCATTGAATGCACCTTTCTCATGACCAAAGAGTTCAGACTCAATGAAGGCGTCCGGTATCGCTGCACAGTTCAGGGAAATCATCTGCCGCTCGGCTCGCTGGCTGAGTGCATGAATGCGTTGCGCGACCAGTTCCTTGCCGGTGCCGGACTCACCCTCGATCAATACGTTCGTCTCAGTCGGTGCGACCTTGCTGATCTGGCTCAGCAGCGTGTCAATGGAATGGCACTGGCCTAGCATTTCAGTGACATCATCAGCCTCGTCGTGCGGAATCAGTTCGGCGAGGGTCCTGGCAAGCTCGGCATAATCATAGGGCTTGGCGAGGTAGTCGGCGGCGCCCATTTTCATGGTCTCTACCGCGGCTCGCAGGCTGGCCCGGGCGCAGGTCACAATGACGGGGACATCCGGAGCCAGCTTTACGAGGTCGGTGCCTTTGCCGTCAGGCAGTCGGGTGTCGACAATCAACGCACAGAAGGTACTGAGGTCCAGCCTGACAGCTGACCTGAGAGAGGTGGATTCGCAGACTTTATAATTATGATTCTCGAGGAATTCTTTTAGTGATGAGCGAATGACCGCGTCGTCGTCTACTAACAGAATGGTCTGAGAGCGCATTCCCTGTGTAATCGATCATAAGTCAGTGGCGAAGGTACCATGTTTGCTGACTTCATGAAATGCTGATTGTCAGCACCCGTTATGCGCTATGAGTACGGGTTGTCCCTGGGCAAAACCGCTGATTTCAGTTGAGGGACAGGGTGTTCCGTGCAGGAATTCGTCCCGGGTTCCAGTGCCGTACAGCCGCATCAATAATGCCGCCGACGGTCTTCTGGCTGGCCTGATCAGGCTGGCCCAGGATCGCCAGTGCCTGTTGCAGATTCTGTACAGCCCGGTGATTGCTGATGGCTGGCGCATGTGCCTGTTTACTGAGTTTGTTACCCTGGCCATCAACGATCACGGGAATGTGCAGGTAGCGGGGTCTCCTGAATCCCAGTGCTTCACACAGGGCCAGTTGCCTCGGGGTCGAATCCAGCAGGTCTGCTCCCCTGACCACATCGGTGATCTGCTGAAAGTCATCATCGACAACGACGGCCAGCTGATAGGCGATCAGGCCGTCCTTGCGACGGACAATGAAATCGCCCACCTGAGATGGCATATCCCAGGACAGGTTGCCGAACAGGCGATCCTGTACAGAGAGAGGATGATCAGGAATCTGAAATCTGAGGGCGTGGGGTCTGCTCGTCTCGCTGATACCCCGACAGGTGCCAGGATACACGGCAGGCAGCGACCGCCTTGTACAGGTGCAGCAAAAGAGCCGCTGGAGGGAAGCCAGGCGGAGTAGCGCCTCGTCATAAGCCGGCAGACGACTGCTTTGAAACAGTTCGCTGTCCCAACGCAACCCGTGGGCCATGAGCTGGGATTTGATTTCTTCAGGTGCTGAAGGGGATTCTCGTGGTGGGTCTAGGTCCTCTATTCTAAGGAACCATCTGCCGCCGGCCTGACGGGCATCGAGATAGCTGGCCAGGGCAGCAACCAGCGAACCCATGTGCAGAGGGCCG
>JAQCAK010000495.1 GCA_027621895.1 Pseudomonadota bacterium
CCGGCGAGGTCAATGACCTGAGCGGGTCAATGCCTGACCGCTTCCAGCAGATGCTGGATGCCTATGCCGCTTTTGAACGGGATAATGGTGTTCTGCCATTGCCGGCGGGTTACACACAGCGACGTCAGTTGCTGATGAATATCATCAAGACACGTTATGGCAGCGGGATTCTCGTTGCGCTGCTGACCCTGCTGGTACTCGTACCGTTCGTTATCGTGTATCGAAGCCGCAGGCCCCGGGATTAACCCGCTTCCTCGCTGATACGCCGCAGCAGGATGTCCGCGACCTCGCTGCCGTGAGTATTCTGCAAAAAGTGCCCGGCATCGGGAATGCCATCGAAACTGGCATTCATCCGCCGGGCCCATTCAACACCCCAGTCCTCGGTAAACACATCATCAGCACAGCCCCAGATAAAGTGCACGGGTTTCTGCCAGTCCAGCAGCAGGCGATAGTGCAGTGTCTGTGCCGCCCCGTTCCCGTTGTCATAGCTGTCCATCGGGATTGACAGGGGGAATCGTCGAGCACCGTTGTATGCGCTGTCCGGCAGACCCTTGAATGGCGCCATGTAGGCCTCGTGCATGGCTCTCGCAGCTTCTGATGGCCAGGGATCCGGCAGGGTGCCATTCACCAGGTGAGGGAAGGCGGTTTCTCTCGGCAGGAATCCCGCGGACAGGGTCATGAGCAATCCCAGGTCCGGCTTTTCCCTGGCGAACAGGCCTCCCTCATGCCAGTTCCTGTTCCAGTTCCGGATGCCCGCTGAATACTCGTACGCCGGGTGATGCAGCCAGGTGTTCATGATGGTGAGGCGCTCGAAACGTTCGGGCATGGTGGCCGCCTGTGCCAGGCCCGTGGGGCCACCCCAGTCCTGGCACAAGAGTGTGATGCGCTGCAGGTCCAATGCCACGATCAGTGAGGTCAGCACCTCGGTATGCCGGGCGATCGTGTACCAGTGAATATCGGTGGGTTTGTCGGATTTGCCGAATCCCAGGTGATCCGGCGCGATGCAGCGGTAGCCGGCGCTTACCAGCGGTGGAATGATATCCCGGTACAGCTACCAACACCCTAGCCTGCCATGGGTCATCAGCACAACAGGGCCGTCAGCAGGACCCTCGTCCAGATAATGGACCTGCATGTCCTGCCAGCGGTGATAATGGGCGGAGAAGGGGTAGTGCCTGATTCCCGCAAAATTGTCGGCGGGTGTGGTGATAAAGTCTGTCATCTCGGCTGCCTTTAGTGGATACGCGCATCAGCCAGACCCGGAGCATCCGAGGGTTCTGAGTAAAACGGGTGAGCGTTTCCAGCGGGTCGCGCGTATCAGTGAGTATGGAAACAAACAATTCGTCGTTGAAAACGCAGAGTACAGGCATTATGGGTAAAAATCTCGTCTCGTTCTTCCTGCTGCTGGTTGGTCTGCCCATGTCTGTGATCGCGATAGAAAAGCCCCCGTATGAACTTGTGGACCAGTTTGAAGCGGTAGAGGTCCGGGCCTATCCCGATCTGGTGGTCGCCCGCACCTGGGTTGACGCGCCTTTCGATGCAGCGGGAAGCACGGCATTCCGGCGCCTGGGCGGATACATCTTCGGTGACAATCAGGCCCAGCAGAAAATTGCCATGACGTCACCGGTTTCCCAGTCACCCGCAGAGGGTGGTGGATACTGGGTGACCTTCTTCATGCCGTCGGCCTATGACCTGAACAGCCTGCCGCAACCGGAGGACGAAAAGGTCGAGCTGACCCGGATGCCGGCAACAACCTTTGCCGTGCTTCGTTACAAGGGTGGCTGGAGTGAGAAGAAATATCGAGATCATGAGGCAAGGCTGCTCGAGGAACTCAGGCAGCAGGAAAACTGGCAGCCGTTGGGTGAGGCCGTCTGGGCCCGTTACAACCCACCCTTCATGCCCGCGTTTCTCAGGACCAACGAAGTGATGATCCCTGTGGTCCGGGTCAGCGAGACTTTTTGACGGGTGGTCCGGCCGAGGTAAATTTCGTGCCGGGTGGATCCTCGGCCCAGGCGGGCGGTGCCTCCCAGGTATCTCCATAGATCAGTTCGTTCATCGGCCTGCGTCGCACCGGACCATGGTTGCCGGCGGGTTTGCCCAGCGTGACCGTGCAGCTGATAAAGACCTCGGCAGGAATCCCCAGCAGTTCTTTAAGTTCAGCATCTACCAGTCCGTGGAAACCCGTGATCACGCCCCCGTAGCCAAGGGCCCGGGCAGCGAGCAGCAGGTTCTGTACTGCCGGATAAACCGAGGCACCTTCCATGGGGCTGGGCTCCCGGTATCGAACCAGGCAGGGGAGGATCAGGGCAGGCACCCGTTCAAAATTGTCGACGTATTGATCCATGGTCCTGGCCATGCGTGCCTTCGGCGAGTTCTCCTGCGCACCAGAGCGCTCATCATACTGGTCAACCTTTCTTTTGTTCGACCAGACTGCCTGGGCGCCTTTGGCGATCAGCTTTTTGGCTGCTTTCGCCTTGTCTGAGTCAGTCAGTACGAGGAAGCGGAAGGGTTGTCGATTCGACCCGCTGGGCGCGCGGGTGGCGGCGAAAAGGAT
>JAQCAK010000496.1 GCA_027621895.1 Pseudomonadota bacterium
ATGTGCTGCTGGCGCTGTTGCTGGCGCCTTACCTGCGAAAATTTGCGAAGTTCACCGTCCCTGACTTTGTCGGTGATCGTTACTACTCGCAGACAGCCAGGCTGGTGGCCGTGGTCTGTGTGATCTTTATCTCGTTTACCTATGTGGCGGGGCAGATGCGCGGTGTGGGCATCGTGTTCAGCCGGTTTCTAGAGGTGGATATCAATACCGGCGTGGTTATCGGCATGGCCATCGTGTTCTTCTATGCGGTACTGGGGGGCATGAAAGGTATTACCTACACGCAGGTCGCACAGTATTGTGTGTTGATTTTTGCCTACCTGGTCCCGGCCATCTATGTCTCTTTCATGCTGACAGGCAACCCCCTGCCGATGCTGGGGCTGGGGTCGACCATGGATGATGGCAGCGGCGTTTACCTGCTCGACAGGCTGGATGGTCTGACCACGGAACTGGGGATGAATGCCTTTACCGAGGGCAGCAAGACCAGCGTCGACATGTTCTTTATTACTGCCGCCCTGATGGCGGGTACCGCGGGTCTGCCGCATGTCATCGTGCGCTTTTTTACCGTGCCGAAAGTGCGGGATGCGAGGATATCTGCCGGCTACGCGCTGGTGTTTATAGCCCTGCTGTACACAACCGCACCGGCCGTTGCTGCCTTTGCCCGAATCAACATCATCAACAACGTGGATGGCATGGTTTATGCCGAATCACCTGCCTGGTTCTCAAAATGGGAGGACTCGGGACTGATTGCCTGGATGGACAAGAACGGCGACGGTCAGATTCAGTACCGGGGCGGCAATGCCCTGATTCCTGCCAAGCCGGCCTTTACCGGGGACCGGGGAGCCCACGGGGAGCGACTGCTGGAGAACGGCGCCTCGCCGAGCTCGAATGAACTCTACATCGACCGGGATATTATTGTCCTGGCCCACCCCGAGATTGCACAGCTGCCAAACTGGGTCATCGCCCTGGTGGCGGCAGGCGGTCTTGCTGCGGCCCTCTCCACGGCTGCGGGGCTGCTGCTGGTGATCTCGACAGCGGTCTCGCACGATCTCATGAAGAAAAGCTTTATGCCCCGGATTACCGAGCGCCAGGAGCTGCGTTTCGCCAGGATTGCAGCTGCTGTCGCGATCGTCATCGCCGGACTGTTTGGCATTTATCCGCCGGGTTTCGTTGCCGAAGTGGTCGCGTTCGCCTTCGGGCTGGCCGCTGCGAGCTTCTTCCCGGTGATTCTGCTGGGCATCTTTTACCAGCGGATGAACAAGGAAGCCGCTATCGCGGGCATGATGACCGGGCTGACCTTTACCTTTGCGTATATCGTTTACTTCAAGTTCATCAGCCCTGGTGACAATAATCCTGAACACTGGTGGTTCGGGATTTCTCCCGAGGGGATTGGTACGCTGGGCATGCTCCTGAACTTTGCCGTGTCACTGGTGGTCTGCAGGCTGACGCCGCCACCGCCGGCACATATCCAGGAGCTGGTTGAAAGTATTCGCGTGCCGGGTGACCACAACCGGCCACGCTGATGCCTTTGCAGGTGAACATCAAATTCGGGCGATGAAGACATGATCAATGCGGACGAACTCATCACGCAGTATGAACAGGAGGGTATCACCCGGGTGAAACTGGCTTTTGCGGACGTCGATGGCGTTCACCGGGGAAAGTACATCAGTCTGGACAAGTTTCGCAGTCTCGCTTCCGGCACCTCGGGTTTCTGTGATTGCGTGCTGGGCTGGGATGTCGAGGACCAGCTCTATGACAATGGCACCTACACCGGCTGGCACACGGCATTTCCCGATGCGCTTTACCGACTGGACCTGACTACGGAAAGACGTCTTGTGGAAGAGCGCAATATTCCGATGTTTCTCGCGGAGTTCGTCGGCAAGGACGACGCCCCGCATCCAATCTGTCCGCGCAGCCGGCTTCGACACGTGCTGTCCATTGCTGAGGCCCGGGGTTACCGGCCCAGGATGGCTTTCGAGTATGAATTCTTTGTGTTCAAGGAAACCCCGCAGTCGGTCAGGGACAAGTCCTACGCGAACCTGGTGCCGCTGACGCCGGGCAACTTCGGTTATTCGCTGCTGCGTACCCTGTCACTTTCTGATCTTTTTAACGAATTCATGGACTACTGTGCCGACCACGACCTGGGGCTTGAGGGGCTGCACTGCGAGACGGGCCCCGGCGTCTGGGAGGCGGCGATCACTGTTGATGATGCGCTGGCGGCCGCGGACAAGGCGGCGCTGTTCAAAACCATGACCAAGGCGTTTTTCCAGAAAAGAGACATGATCGCAACGTTCATGGCCAAGTGGTCGATGGATTACCCGGGCCAGAGTGGTCATTGTCATCAGTCCCTGAATGCACTCGCGACCGGCAAAAGCCTGTTCCACGACGCGGCGGCGCCGAACCAGATGAGCCAACTGATGCGGGGATACCTGGGTGGCCTGAAGACTCACATGAAACCTCTGCTCGCCCTGACTTCGCCTACCATCAACAGTTACACCCGGCTGGTCAAGGGGGCCTGGGCGCCCACGGCTGCGACCTGGGGCGTCGACAACC
>JAQCAK010000497.1 GCA_027621895.1 Pseudomonadota bacterium
CGTCGTAGACCTCCTCCAGTTGCCGGTGAAGCTGGCGGGCTAATCCCTCGAGCGTCAGTGGTAACCCGGCGGGCACCAGATTATCCTCCAGGTCAAACTGCTGGCTGAGTGCCAGTTGATCCTTGAGCAGCATGTTTGAAACCAGGTTTAACAGCAGGATGCGTCGTTCGCTGCCGGTTTTCTCAGCGGTGAAGTCCACGATATCTCGATCAAAGGCATAGTACTCGATGATATGAAATCCGAGAGTGACCTCCGACTCATCGGTAATCTGGTGCTGAAACCGAAGACCCGCCTCCGAGAGGGTCACCGTGTGGTCATTGACGATACCCGAGTTCGGATACAGGGGCAGCGAATCGAAGAAACCCGGCTGAACCGGCCAGGGATCGATGGTGCCAGCCGGATCCGGGACCAGCGTTGATGCACGCAACCAGCTTTCGTGAGCGGCTATCCAGCTGGCCTGCCAGGACCGTCGAGTCTCTTCATTCGGTTCTGCCAGGAATGCCCCGGTCGTCGCAACAAGCCGAGTGGTCTGCTGGATGGCTGCCAGGGACTGCTGCTGTTGCCAGCGCTCAAGATTGATAGACAGGGGTTCTGTCTCGATATCGGTCGCTGTGGTGGTTTGCGGTGTCTCGCCGCATCCTGGAAGGCAGCTGCAGACGATAAGCAGGCAGGCAACCAGGCGCCGCCTCGAGATCTGCTTATCGACGCCAGGCATACCAGACGACCCGGTTTTCAGGTGCGCAGGCTGATAACTCGCCATTGGTTCCTTTCGGCTTCCGCTTGCAGCAGGGGGTCAGGATCAACGGCCACTGGATAGTCTACTTCCCGCAGCAGTGGCAGGTCATTATGGGAATCTGAGTAAAAATAGCTGCCAGTCATCGTCCTGTCGGTTTCGGCAAGCCACTCCTGCAGCCGGGTGACCTTGCCGGCAGCGAAGCTCGGTGTTCCTGTCATATTGCCGGTATACCGACCATTGCTGATCTCGGGTTCAGGAGCGATCAGCGTCTCGATGTTGAACAGCTCCACAATGGGGCGAGTGACAAACTCGATGGTGGAAGTAATCACCAGCAACTCATCGCCCTGGCGGCGGTGTGATTCCACGAGCTCCCGGGCGGCGGGCAGACAGATCGGCAGGATCTTCTCGTCGACGAATCGGGCCCGCCACTGGTGAAGCTCCGCCATTGGATAGCGTGCCAGCACGGAGCAGGCAAATTTAAGATATTCGTCTATATCGAGCCTGCCCGCCTTGTACTGGGCGTAAAACTCGTCGTTCTTCTGCGTGTGAACCGTGGCATCGACCAGGCCCTGTTCGACGACGAACTGCCCCCAGAGGTGGTCACTGTCTGCTGCTATAAGTGTTTCGTCCAGGTCAAAGATCGCCAGGGCCATGATAATTCGTCGCTTCACCAGTCAGTTTACTCAGGCGCAGTGTAGCGTTTCTGGACACCCGGGTCTTGCGTTTGCCGTATCTGGGACTTTCAAGCACAATGATTTCAGTGCATTTTGAGGTCAGGTAGTGATAGATGAAGATGGTTACCGGCCGAACGTAGGAATAATCGTAGCAAATGAACAGGGTCAGGTTCTCTGGGCGAGACGAGTCGGACAGGATGCCTGGCAGTTTCCCCAAGGCGGCATAAAGAAAACAGAATCGCCTGAACAGGCCCTGTACCGCGAATTGGATGAAGAAATCGGGTTGAACCCCGAGGATGTTCAGATCGTGGGTACAACCCGGGGATGGTTACGCTACAAGCTGCCGCGTAGGTTTCGGAAAAGTAATTCAGCGTTTGTTGGCCAGAAGCAGAAATGGTATCTGCTGAAAATGCTGGCGACCGACGACGCTGTGGAATTCAATCATTCTGAGAGTCCGGAATTTGATTACTGGCGGTGGGTCAGCTACTGGTATCCGCTCGGTCAGGTGGTTGCTTTCAAACAGGATGTTTACCGACGGGCGTTGAAGGAACTGGCGCCTTATCTTTCGCGATGTTTCAAACGTTGAGATAGTTCATGCTCGAAATTCTTCGCAGCATCATCCAGGAGGTCAGCAAGGCAAGTGACCTTGATAGCGTGCTCAACATCATCGTTGAACGTGTTCGTGAAGCCATGTCCACGGAGGTCTGCAGTGTTTACCTCAAGGATGAGGGACAGGAACGCTATGTCTTTATGGCAACCCGCGGCCTGAACCAGGATGCGATTGGCCAGGTGTCCATGGCCCTCAATGAGGGGCTGGTAGGCTATGTTGGCGAGCGCGCCGAACCGATCAACCTTGAGGACGCGCAGAACCATCCGCGCAACCGCTTCTTTGAAGAAATTGGTGAAGACCCCTTCCATGCTTTTCTGGGGGTCCCCATCATTCACCAGAGGAACGTTCTGGGCGTTCTGGTGGTTCAGCAGAAAGCAGCACGTCGGTTTGACGACAGCGAGGAAGCTTTCCTGGTTACCCTGTCTGCCCAGCTCGCCGGTGTGATTGCCCACGCCGAGGCGACGGGTTCCCTGACAATTGGCAGCGCAAAAGGGAAGAAAGTCTCGACCCGGTTTCGGGGCATGGCCGG
>JAQCAK010000498.1 GCA_027621895.1 Pseudomonadota bacterium
ATTACGAGGGCATGGATGAAGGCGAGGCCTTCCAGGTAAAGCGTATTACCGTGAATCCCGGTGCCAGCCTGTCGCTGCAGTTGCATCACCACCGCGCAGAGCACTGGGTTGTTGTCACCGGTCTCGCCACGGTCACCATCGGCGATAAGGTGTTCGAGATGAAGGCCAATGAGAGCTGTTATATCCCGGCGGAAACACAGCATAGGCTGCAGAACCTGACGTCTGAACCTCTGGAACTGATCGAGGTCCAATCAGGCAGTTACCTGGGCGAGGACGACATCGTCAGGTTTGAAGACAACTACGGTCGATAGTGACCACCCCGGCGCCGGTTAACGGCACCGGTTTCCCGACGGCGAGGATGCTAAATCCATGAATACCCGACTGCTGTTGTTGTTGGCGTTGCTGTCATTGCCCCTGTCGGGCTGTGCATCCAGGAGTGAAGAGAAGTCCAGGGCGAATCCGAAGGATCCGGATACCTGGGTCTGGATCAATCCGCTGAGAATGGCGGGTGTCAAACACGATACCCTGGTCCGTCCATGAATCGAGAAATCGGGTTCAATGTAATGCTGCCGCCTGGTTACAACCAGAATCCGGGGAAGCGTTATCCGGTGGTCTACTTCCTGCATGGCAAGGGCGGAACTGAAGCCTCCCTCGGCCTGATGAAACAGATGATGGCGGTCTATCACCAGGAAGACCTGCATGATGTGATCTGGGTGTTTCCCAATGGCGGTCAGTTCAGTGGCTACCACGACAAGAAACCAGGCAGCATGATGGCTGAAACCTGGATCCTTCGCGAATTCATCCCCTATATCGATGCCACCTATCGAACACTGGCGCAGCCCGAAAGTCGCGGTCTGGCAGGCTGGTCCATGGGTGGCGGTGCCGCGCTGCTGTGGACGGCCAGCATGCCTGACAGGTTCTGTTGTGCGGCAACTTTATCAGCAGCAGTCAAAAGCTCGCAGAAGGAACTGGCTCGGGAGATTGTGCTGAATGCTGACCAGCTTCGCCGAGAGTCAGCATTCTGGCTGGCCGTCGGCGGCAAGGAGGGGCTCTTAAAATCCAACGAACAGCTTACGCAGCAGATGGAGTTGCTGTCGCTCAACTACCAGTACAATGTTCTGCCCGGGGTTGGCCATGACTTCGGCCCGATCAGGAATGCCTACTATCGCCAGATCATGACGTTTTTCGATCAGCACCTGCAATATGATCCGGTGCCTGCGAAGCCGCAGCGGACACCTGAGGTTGACGGGGCCGCGGCGCCGTAACAATCCGCTTGATTTTTTCACCCATCGCCTGGAGGAAGGGCGAATCCCATACGCCATGATGCGTGCCGCGAACAGGTAGCGTTTCATAGCCTGTGGCGGCGATTCGTGAATAGGCCGACGTCACCTTGAGTCGCCACTGGCTGGAGACCAGGTGGTGAATAAAAGTGGCCAGCGGCGCCGGCTCTCGGGCGAAGGCTTCCTGTATATAGCGATCGAACAGTTGCCGTTCCACGGGCGACGAGATGTACCTGGGCACTGCGCGACCGAACCGGAAACGGCTGCGAATCGCCCCGGGCAGGCGGCGGGCATAGAACGCCAGGTAGTGGAGCCCGCCGATTTCCCTGATCGTCTTCCACCTTTCCCTGGGGGTGTTTGTCACATCATCCCGGAACAGCGCATCCAGCAGGATCAGCCCATCGACATGAATGCCGCGGGCCTCGAGTCGCAGTACGATTTCCGCAGACAGCAGGGCATCCTGACAGAATCCAAACAGGAAGAGATTCTCCGGTATGGGCTCCTCGCACAGGTCATCGGTAAACAGGTCGGCGAGCACCGGGATCATCTGCTCCGAGTCGTCCGCGGCCATGTAGTTCGACAGCCTGAACAGGTTCAGGCTGCAGACGTCTACACTGTCAGGCAGCAGTGATGCCAGCAGCTTTGCCTCGCGGGTTGAGTTGATCACCACAAGCTTCGTGGCCTGGCTGTTATTGCGGCGGGCTACCAACGAACTGGGTCGACTGTTATCCCGTGAAGATCGTTTCAGGTAGGCAGCGAGTGCGCTGGCCGTGGGAAAGTCGGATATCTCGGCAACGGTCACGGGTATATTGAGCGCCTCGTTGAGCGCGAGTTGCCCCTCGATCAGGGCCAGGGAATCACCACCGAGGTCAAAGAAGTTGTCGTCAGGAGACAGCTGCTTCCTGCGCAGGATGTTACGCCAGCTGTTCATAATCAGCTGCGTCAGTGCTTCCTGGCTCATGGCTGCCAGTTCGTGGTCGTCCGCTTCCGCCTCCGTGGTGACGTCAATCTGCGAAGACAGTAGCTTGCGATCGTATGCCGGGCGGGAAGCCAGCAGCTTCCTGAAATCGATGCTGGCCACCAGCGGCTGGCTCTCAGCTGGCGTTGCAGATGTCGCTGATATCAACCTGAACATCTGCTCGACCGCCTGTTCGGGTGAGACGGGGTTCAGCCCCTCCCGGGCCGTCCAGCTCTGCACCGCTGCAGAATCCGCCATACCGCCGGACAGCGTGCCGAAATTGATACTGAGTCCGGGCAGACCC
>JAQCAK010000499.1 GCA_027621895.1 Pseudomonadota bacterium
ACCTGCTGGTTAACCGTGTGCCGGCCGGGGTTGACGACGCCGCCTACGTGAAGGCAGGTTTCCTGACAGCCGTGGCAAAAGGTGAGACGGTCTCTCCGCTGATCGACAAGGTTCGGGCAACCGAACTGCTCGGCACCATGCTGGGCGGCTACAACATCGAACCGTTGATTGCCCTGCTGGACGATGACGAGGTTGCCCCGGCAGCCGTGGCCGGTCTCTCGAAAACCCTGCTGATGTTCGACGCGTTCCACGACGTGGTGGAAAAGAGCAAAACCAACAAGCACGCAAAGGCTGTTCTGGAATCCTGGGCCAATGCCGAATGGTTCACCAACAAAGACGAGGTGCCGCGCGAAATCAAGGTCCGGGTTTTTAAGGTGGACGGCGAGACCAACACCGATGACCTGTCTCCTGCAGGTGATGCCTGGAGCAGACCTGACATTCCGCTTCACGCAATGGCCATGTTGAAAAAGACCATGGATTCACCGATCGAGAAGATCGAGGAACTCAAGAGCCAGGGACTGCCCCTGGCCTATGTTGGTGATGTAGTCGGTACCGGTTCTTCAAGAAAGTCTGCGACCAACTCCGTGCTCTGGCACATGGGTGACGATATCCCCTTCATTCCCAACAAACGCGACGGTGGTTTCTGCCTGGGTGGCAAGATCGCACCGATCTTCTTCAATACCATGGAAGATGCCGGCGCCCTGCCCATCGAGTGTGACGTCACCAAAATGAAAATGGGCGATGTCATCACGATTCATCCCTACGACGGCAAGATCACCAACGACGCCGGCGAGACCATCTCGGAATTCGAACTGTCCACACCGGTACTGCTGGACGAAGTTCGCGCCGGCGGTCGAATACCACTGATTATCGGCCGGGGTCTGACAGACCGCGCCAGCGAAGCGCTGGGCATGGGACCGACGGATATCTTCAAAAAGCCGGAACCCGCCGCTGCATCCGACAAGGGCTTTACCCTGGCCCAGAAAATCGTCGGTAAAGCCTGCGGCGTGGACGGCGTAAGGCCCGGCACCTACTGCGAGCCGCGCATGACGACTGTTGGCTCCCAGGATACGACCGGCCCGATGACCCGGGACGAGCTCAAGGAACTGGCCTGCCTCGGTTTCTCGGCAGACCTGGTCATGCAGTCTTTCTGTCATACCGCCGCTTACCCCAAGCCTGTGGACATCGACACCCAGCACACATTACCGGATTTCATCCAGACCCGGGGTGGCGTTGCACTGCGTCCGGGCGACGGCATCATTCACTCGTGGTTGAACCGAATGCTGCTGCCGGATACCGTGGGTACCGGCGGTGATTCGCATACCCGATTCCCCCTGGGTATCAGTTTCCCCGCGGGTTCGGGGCTGGTCGCATTCGCCTCGGCACTTGGCGTCATGCCACTGGACATGCCGGAGTCTGTGCTGGTCCGCTTCAAGGGCGAGATGCAGCCAGGCATCACACTGCGGGACCTGGTCAATGCGATTCCTTATGCCGCTATCCAGCGTGGTCTGCTGACCGTCGCGAAAGAAGGCAAGAAGAACGTTTTCTCCGGCCGCATCCTCGAGATCGAGGGCCTGCCGAACCTGAAAGTGGAACAGGCTTTCGAAATCAGTGATGCATCTGCCGAGCGATCCGCCGGTGGCTGTACCATCCGACTGGGCAAAGAACCCATCATCGAGTACCTCAGCTCCAACGTGACATTGCTGCGCTGGATGATCGCCGAGGGTTACGGCGACGCCAGAACCATCGGCCGTCGCATCGAGGCTATGGAAAAATGGCTCGAGAATCCTGAACTGATGGAACCGGATGCAGATGCCGAGTACGCAGAGGTCATCGAGATTGACCTGAACGAGAT
This sequence comes from Pseudomonadota bacterium, assembly GCA_027621895.1. GTDB lineage: Bacteria > Pseudomonadota > Gammaproteobacteria > Pseudomonadales > Azotimanducaceae > UBA9659. Next base: position 1,856 of record JAQCAK010000499.1, read on the forward strand.
CAAGGAACCGCTGCTTGCCTGCCCGAATGACCCGGATGATGTGAAACCCCTCTCGGAAATCCAGGGTGACAAGATCGACGAGGTATTCATCGGTTCCTGCATGACCAACATCGGTCACTTCCGGGCTGCCGCCAAGATGCTTGAAAAGACCAACGGTATTCCGACCCGTCTGTGGATTTCCCCACCGACCAAGATGGACGAGCATCAATTGATGGAAGAAGGCGTCTACAACATTTTTGCGACTGCTGGTGCACGGACCGAAATGCCAGGCTGCTCACTCTGCATGGGCAATCAGGCACGAATCGCACCCAAGAGCACCGCGGTGTCGACCTCCACCCGGAACTTCCCCAACCGGCTGGGTGATGGTGCGAATGTCTATCTCGCCTCTGCAGAACTGGCAGCTGTCGCTGCTATCCTTGGCAAGCTGCCGACACCGGCAGAGTACCTGGAGTATGCAAAGGAACTGGATACCATGTCCGGTGAAATTTACCGGTACCTGAACTTCCATGAGATTGATTCCTTCAAGCGAACCGCTGCCCAGGTGACAATTCCCACCGTTAACATCGTCGCCGCCTCATAGGCCGGCTGACGAGTTCGATACGAACCGTGCAATACGAACGGATCACAACAAAAAGGGGGCCTGCCGGAGGCTGTGTGAGAACCAGCCCCTAAGCAGCCTAACGAT
>JAQCAK010000500.1 GCA_027621895.1 Pseudomonadota bacterium
CGGAAAAAGGAGCAGTGTATGTCCGGGGCAAGGATGTAGCATCACTGTCCAGAACCGAGCTTTTCGATATGCGCCGGGATATCGGTATGCTGTTCCAGAGTGGTGCGCTGTTCTCGGATCTTTCAGTGTTCGAGAATGTCGCCTTTCCCATGCGCATCCACACCAACCTGGATGATCAATCCATCCGGGATCTGGTGCTGATGAAACTGCATGCGGTAGGTTTGCGCGGGGCGAGTTCGCTGCAACCCTCGGAGCTTTCCGGTGGCATGCAGCGGCGGGTTGCGCTGGCACGAGCCCTGGCACTTGATCCCTCGTTGATGATGTATGACGAACCCTTTGCCGGGCTGGATCCGATTGCCAAGGGTGTCGTGGTGTCCCTGATAGACAACATCGCCGAGGTTTACCGGACAACGAGCGTGCTGGTTTCCCATGATATCCGCGAAAGCGCGAGTATTGCAGACTACGTCTACCTGTTGTCCGATGGCCGTTTGATGGGCCAGGGTAAACCGGACGACCTGGACACGGACGATTCTCCGCGGGTGCGCCAGTTTCTGGACGGGACACCGGATGGTCCGGTGCCGTTCCACTATCCGGCGCCTGATTACAGCGAACAGCTCATGGCGGACAACCGGCCGGTTGGCTGGTTCCGGTTCGATTAGCGGGGTCGGAGGAAATGCTTTCGAGAATCAGAAGCCTTGGCCGTCTCAGTCTGGAGCTGTTCAGTACCCTGGGTCGTGCCGGTCAGCTCTGGTGGCATGCGATAGTCCATAAGCCGACCAGTGACAGCATTCCGCTGGTGATCCGCCAGATTTACCAGCTGGGTGTCCTGTCGCTGGTGATCATTGCGCTGTCCGGATTTTCCATCGGGGCCGTGCTGGCGCTCCAGGGATACAACCAGCTGGTGAAGTATGGTTCAGAATCGGCACTGGGGCTCGGGGTCGCGCTGGTGCTGGTGATGGAAATTGGCCCGGTTGTGGCGGCCCTGCTGTTTGCCGGGCGTGCCGGGTCGGCAGTAACTGCCGAGATTGGTCTGATGAAGGCGACCGACCAGCTGTCCAGTATGGAGATGATGGGTGTTGATCCGTTGCACAGGATCGTATCCCCCAGGTTGTGGGCGGGTTTTATCGCGCTGCCGCTGTTGACCGTGATCTTTAACGTGGTGGGCATCTGGGGATCGGCAGTTATCGGTGTGGACTGGCTGGGTGTCTATGAGGGGGCTTTCTGGTCAACCATGCAGGAAGGCGTGGACTTTTACCGCCATGTCCTCAAGGGCATCATCAAATCCATTGTCTTTGGCCTGGTTGTCACGTGGATCGCGGTATTCCAGGGCTATGATTCCGAACCCACGAGCATTGGCATCGCCTCGGCCACCACGCGAACGGTCGTATTTTCGTCGGTAGCGGTTCTCACGCTCGACTTTTTCCTCACCATGATGATGTTTAACTTCTAAAAGAATACCGGGAGGATTTCATGCAGATTAGAACCATAGAGATCATCGTCGGCGCCTTTATGCTGGCGGGATTGATATCTCTGGGCATACTGGCGACGCGAATCAGCGGTTTCAATATCGACAATGAGGCAGATACCTACAGCGTCTATGCCCATTTCGAGAATGTGGGCGGGCTGGTTGTCAGGTCCAAGGTCAGTATTTCCGGCGTTAACGTGGGGCAGGTCGCCGACATTACCTATGACAAGCAAACCCTCGACGCACGTGTCAGAATGGACATCAAGCGGGACATCGACAATATCAGTGTTGATTCCACCGCATCGATCCTGACAGAAGGGTTGCTGGGAGGAAAATACATCGGCCTGACCCTCGGGGCTGAAGAAGAGTTTCTCAGGGACGGGGATGAAATTTACGATACCCAGTCAGCGATTGTTCTCGAAGAGCTCATCGGGAAGTTCCTGCTGGAGCAGTTTTAGGAGGCATTGCCAGTGACATTTTTTTCTATTCCGGCCGCGTTTCTCATCGCCTTGATCCTGATCCCGCTGGCGTATGGACAATCAGACCGCGCCCAGGGCGTTGCCGGTCAGCCTGACCCCTATGTCAGCGTCCAGGAATCCACGGACCTGCTGCTGGCCAAGTTGAAGGAGCTTCAGCCAATTTTCGAGTCTGATCCGCAGCGCTTCTATGCGGAAGTGGAGCAGACGCTGCTGCCCTATATCGATTTTGACGGTTTTTCCAAGCGAGTCATGGCCAAGTACTATCGGCTGGCGACAGAAGAACAGCGTCAGCAGTTTGAGGTGAAGTTTCGCAAGGCGCTGATACATACCTATGCCTCTGCCCTGGTTGAGTTTGATAACGAAAAGGTCGTGGTCCAGGAACCCACGAACGATCAGCGAAGTGATGATCGGGCCTCAATCATTCTCGAGATTCATACAAGCTCCGGCGCTGTTTACCCAGTGGAGTATCAGCTCAGTCTGGAAGGTGACAAATGGCTGCTGTACAACGTGGTGATCAATGGAATCAACATAGGTCTCCAGTTCCGGTCCCAGTTCAATGCGGATATGCAGAAGTATCGAAAAGATATTTCCCAGG
>JAQCAK010000501.1 GCA_027621895.1 Pseudomonadota bacterium
TGGCCGACGGTCTGGATGTAGATGATTGGTTACCGGGGGCGGTGCTTCGCTACATTCGCGATGAACAACTATACTTACCGGTAAAAGCCGGCTAATCGGAGCATGAATGGACAGTGATGAACTCAAGCAACTGGTGATCGACGCCCTGGAAGATATCAAGGGGCAGGATATCGTGGCGCTGGAAGTTAAAGGCCAGACAGATATCGCGGATCATATGATCGTCGCCAGCGGCGGCACCAACCGCCAGGTCAAGGCACTGGCTGAAAGTGTGGTCGTGAAGGCCAAGGCAGCAGGCGTCCCGGTACTTGGGGTTGAGGGTCAGGATACGGCGGAGTGGGTCCTGATTGATCTGGCTGATGTGATTGTCCATGTCATGCTGCCGCAGGTCAGGGAGTTTTATGAGCTGGAACGCCTCTGGAGCCTGGGGCCCAGAAAGCCTGAGGAAAACCAGCTGTGAAGCAGTTTCCGCAACTGACCCGGGCATTCCTGCAGGCCTATGCTGAAAGTTGAGCTGATTGCCGTGGGCACACGGTCGCCCGCATGGGTCAGCGAGGCGGTGGAGGAATACAGCAGGCGGATGAAAGACTGCACGTTCAGTATTCGCGAGATTCGACCGGCCGACCGGCGCAAGCCCCGCGGAATTGATGCCTGGAAGGCGGAAGAGGCAGCGCTGATGTTGAATGCGCTTGTTGATGGCGCCCGGGTCATCGCCATGGATCTGTCCGGCCGTCACTGGTCAACAGAACAGCTTGCCGGGAAGATTGAAAACTGGAAACTCGAGGCCAGTCACCTGCAGTTCCTGGTGGGCGGCCCCGACGGGCTTGATGCGGCCTGTCTGTCGCGAGCCGATGAGGTCTGGTCGCTCTCGAACCTTACTTTTCCACATCAGTTGGTACGCGTGATCCTCGCCGAACAGATATACCGGGCGTTGTCGGTCATCGCGAATCATCCGTACCATAAGTAGGCAGCCATCAATATCAAGCAGGCCAGAGGCACCGGGTAAGGATAATGGCGGAACCACTCGCACTTAAAGATCATACCTGGGAGAGTCGAATATTCTTCGAACGGATCGTCGTCGGATTCGGCCTCCTGGTTGTGCTGACCCTGTTCCTGGTCGCGCGGTTTTTTTACCTGCAGATCGTTCAGTACGATGTGTACGCAACCCTCTCGGATCAGAACAGAATCCAGGTTCAGCCCCTGCCGCCTATCCGCGGGCTGATCTATGACAGAAACGGGGAATTGCTGGCCGATAACTCACCCTCTTTTAACCTTACCATCACGCCGGAACGGGTCAGTGACCTTGAAACGACGCTGAATCGACTGCAGAACCTGCTGGGACTCAGGGAAGACGAGATTGACGGATTCCGAAAACGGCTGGAGAGACGACACAGGCCCTTCGAATCGGTGCCGCTGCGGTTCCGGCTGACCCAGGAAGAGATTGCGCGGGTCAGTGTTGATCGCTATGTGCTGCCCGGTGTTGAAATCGAAGCAAGACTGGTGCGTCACTATCCACAGGGCGAACTGATGGTTCATGCGGTGGGTTCCGTTCGGCGTATCAACGAGGCGGATGCCCGGCGCCTGGATCCGGTGGCTTACTCGGGTACAGATCATATCGGCAAGATTGGTGTTGAGCGGTTCTACGAGCCTGACCTGCTGGGTGAAGTCGGTTACCAGCAGGTAGAAATCGACGCCAGGGGCCGGATTATGAAGGTCCTGGAATCTCATCTGCCGACACCCGGCGCGGATCTGGTCCTGCACCTGGACAGTTCGCTGCAGCAGGCCGCCAGTGACGCACTGGGTGACCGCCGGGGCACGGTCGTTGCAATCGAGCCGTCCACCGGTGGCATCCTGGCGCTGGTCAGCAAGCCTGGCTACGATCCCAACCTGTTTGTTACCGGCATCGATCACAGAACCTATGCCTCGCTTCGGGATGACCGGGATGTACCGCTGTTTAACCGTGCGGTCCAGGGACAGTACGAACCGGGCTCAACGCTCAAGCCGATCATCGGTCTTGCGGGCCTGGTGACGGGCATGACCACTGTGGATTACACCATTGATGATCCAGGCTGGTTCCAGTTGCCGGGCAACGAGCGACTTTACAGGGACTGGAACTGGCGTTCTTCTGGCGCGGGTGGTCACGGCAAGGTGGACCTGGAGAAGGCGCTGTATCGATCCTGCAATGTCTATTTCTACCAGCTGGCGGTCAAGATGGGTATCGACCGCATTGACGACTACCTCGCGCTTTTTGGCTTTGGTGTGAACACAGCACTGGATCTGCCCGAGGCCCGCAGCGGCCTGTTGCCATCCCGGGAATGGAAAAGAGAAACCCGGGGACTGCCCTGGTATCCCGGTGACACGGTGAATATCGGTATTGGCCAGGGCGATATGCTGGTGACACCCCTGCAGCTGGCAACAGCCGTGACCGTGATCGCCAACAGGGGCGAATGGATCGCGCCAAGGATGCTGAAGTCCGGCAGCTCGCTGCTCGATCAGTCGGATGTTCCCCGCATGGACGATATTGAACTGATACCGGATCAT
>JAQCAK010000502.1 GCA_027621895.1 Pseudomonadota bacterium
GGCAGCAGGCTGGCTTCAATGGCGGAACTCAGTACAAGGTCAAGATTGATCAATGCCAGGGGTGGCGATCCGTACTTAAAGCGAATCATCTCACCCTGTTCAGTGACCCGCATGCTGGTTTTAACGGAGCCCGGCGGCTGGGACAGGATCGCCTGGCGGGCCGGCGCGCCACCGCGACCCGGTGCGCCACCGCGGCCATGAAACAGGGTCAGGTCAATGTCATATTTTTCAGCGACGATCACCAGCTCTTCCTGGGCACGATACTGGGCCCAGGCGGCGGCCATCTGGCCGGCATCCTTGGCAGAGTCTGAATAGCCGATCATGACCTGTTGTGAGCCGTTGATATGCTCGGTATACCAGGTGGTGCGAAGCAGGCGCTCCAGGGTCCAGGCGGCGTTGTCCAGGTCGTCCAGGGTTTCGAACAGGGGAACAACGGGAAGCACCCGCTCAAGACCGCATTTTCGCAGCATCAGTACGACGGCCAGAACATCCGAGGGCCGTTTGGCCATGGAAATGATGTAGCTGGAAATGCCGTCGCCGTTGTTCTGGGAAATCAGCCGGAAGGTTCGCAGGATTTCCCCGGCCTCGCCTTCCGGTTCCCAGGTATCGGGGACCAGCGGGCGTTTGGATTCGAGTTCCTGCAGGATAAAGTCGGACCGGGCTTTTTCTGACCACTGGCGGTAGCTGCCGAGTTCCAGGTAGCGGGTGATGGCATCCAGCAGTTCAACATGCTTGTCTGAAGCCTGGCGGATGTCCAGTTCAACCAGGGTCACGCCAAAGGTGTGTGCGCGGATCAGCGTATCTTTCAGCAGGCCGTCAGCGATGATACCCATGCCGCAGGCGTGAAGGGACTCGTAACACAGTCGGAGCGGCGCGATCAGATCCTCATTATGCTGGATCAGATCACCGCGCAGTGGCTTCTGGGTTTCTGCCCAGCTGCGGGTTCTGTTGAGTTTCTCGCGCAGGTCGCGAAGTACGGCGCGGTAGGGTTCATCCACTTCTCCGGGGCAGGCCGCGGCCAGCGCTTCACTGCAGACGGACATGGACAGCTGCGCCAGCAGTTCCTCGACGTCCCTGAGGTAAAGATCGGCGGCCATCCACCGGGCCAGGCGGAGCACCTCGTTGGTCACCTCGCTCGTCACATTCGGATTACCATCCCGGTCACCACCCATCCAGGATGAGATCCGTATGGGCGTTATTTCCAGCGACAGGTTTTCTCCCGTGAACTGTTGCACCGTATCGTCAAGCATGCTCCAGAGCCTGGGAATCGCTTCCCACAGGGAATGTTCAATGACGGCATAGCCCCACTTTGCCTCGTCCTGTGGTGTGGGGCGTTCAGTTCGAATTTCGTCGGTGTACCAGACCTCGGCAATCAGTCGCTCGATCTCGAGGCGATCTCGCTTTGTCAGTGGCCTGGTCTCGTTGACATCTTCCAGCGCTGTCGCGATCCGGTTGTATTTCTGGATCAGGGTGCGCCGCGTGATTTCAGTGGGATGTGCCGTCAGCACCAGTTCGCACTTCATCTTCCTGATCGTGCTCAGTATCTGCTGGTGATCAATACCCTCGTCTGTCAGTTTGCGAAACAGGTTCTCCAGCTGGGAAGCACTGTAGTTGTCTGTAGTTTCTGCCTGTTCGGCGATATTGGTCAGGTTCAGAAACTGGTTAAAAGCACGCGCAATATCAACCAGTGTCTCATCGTTCAGTGATGTCAGCAGTTGCCTGAGCGTTTCATGGTCCCGCCTGAGTTGCCCCTCGGGTTCATCGGCAGCCTGCCGGTTGGCTTTTGCCAGCAGACGAATCTCTTCGACCTTGGCGAGGAAGGCTTCACCATGTTGATCTGTCATGGTTTCACCCAGGATGGTGGACAGCGTCCGAACCCTGTGTCTGAGTTGTTTTGAAATGAGTTTGCTCATGTCAATGAGATTCTACACAGGTCCTGTTTGGAAAGGCAGACCCGCCATACTCAACATCGTATAATAGGGTTTTAATGCACGACACCACAGACAAACCACGCCTGGTGAAGGCAGGGTTTCACAACATTCAGGCGGGAAGAAAGGCAATGGATGATCTTGATATGAAGGGCAAGGTAGTGTTGATCACCGGCGGCAGTCGCGGACTGGGCAGGGAAATGGCACACGGGTTTGCCCGACACGGCGCCGATATTGCTATTGTCAGTCGAAAGCTTGATGCCTGTGAGGAAACTGCCGCAGAACTGGAAAAAGCCTATGGCGTGAAGACTTTCGCCTATGGTGCTCATGCTGCCGACTGGGATGGCCTGGATGCCATGGTGGAAGCGGTCTACAAACACTTTGGCAGGGTTGATGTGCTCATTAACAATGCCGGCATGTCGCCGCTCTATCCCTCGCTGGATCAGGTCAGCGAAGAACTGTTTGACAAGGTCATCGGGGTTAACCTGAAAGGGCCGTTTCGTCTCAGCGCCAATATCGGTACCCGGATGGCGGCGGGGGATGGAGGCTGTATTATCAATGTGTCCAGCACGGCTTCGGTTACTGCAAGCCCTGGATCAG
>JAQCAK010000503.1 GCA_027621895.1 Pseudomonadota bacterium
GATATGAGTACGCGAGAATTTACTGTCCTCACGGACGTGTCCATGATTACCTGCGTGGTCCAGCGCGGTAAGGCCGAGGAGATCGTGCAGGCGGCGCAGGACGCCGGTGCCCAGGGGGCGACAATCTATTACGGGCACGGCAGTGGTATCCGGGAGCGACTTGGCCTGCTGGGGCTGGCGGTCGACGTGGAAAAGGAAATTATTACCATCCTGTGTGGCGACGACCAGCTGGACCGGATATTCGAGAAGATGTATTTCGCGGCAGATATGGATCTGCCGGGCGCAGGCATTATCTATGTGACCCGCCTTGAGAAGGCCGCGACTTTCGTCCCCAAGGAAATCATCGACCGGATCAATGAGCGTCAGAAAAGCCATGGCTGAAATTCGCTACGAGACCAACACGAAGCTGATTACCTGCATCCTGCCTAAAGGCAGGGCCCGCTCCCTGCAGGAGGTGCTTGTTGATGAAAAAGGTATCCATACCGGTACCTTCCACTACGCGAGAGGCGTGGGTCGCGAATCCCATATCCGTGATCGTGGTATTGGCGAGCAACAGGAGCGAGAGGTTTTTGAGGTAGTGGTTGAGGCAGCGCAGGCGGATGACCTGTTTGCCTTTATCTTCGAAAAGGCCCGCATGTCAGAACCCCACGGTGGCATGATCTACATGGCCGCGCTGCCGCGCTCCACACCGATGACGATACCGGAAGTCCCCGATCCGGATTCAACCGCCGTAGGTGACCAGTAGTACGATCAGGAACGAGATAATGCCGGTCATGATGGTCGTATCCAGAATGCCCAGCGTGTGATCCTCCTCCAGCAGCGACGACAGGGTATAGAAAGTCGGGAACAGGAACAGCAGCAGGAAGATACTGGACAGCGAGAAGGGCAGGGGCAGTTCAGCGTGGCCTGAATTGATCGACAGCTCATAGAAGGCAATACCCATCAAGGTGAAAGGCAGCACCAGGAACATGACCTGGGTGATCCCGCCGAACGCATTGGCCAGTGCAATGCCGTACTCCTGCTTTCTGTGCGACTGCCAGAGAATCACGTACTCGCTCATACCGGCGAACAGGGCAAGAATCAGCGCGGTCAGTATCGGGTTGAACGCCAGGTCAGAGATCATCGTGGTCGCAAAGCTTGATACCTCTTCGCCCCCGATTACAGCGCCCAGCATGCCGGCGAGGAACAGCAGACCGATGGCGGTGATCGAGCCAGGTTCAACGTCCTGGTAGACCAGGTCCAGCCGCTGGCGAACATCCTCATCAGACATATCCAGGGTTTCCCGGACCTCTGCTTCTTCCTCTGCATAGCGCGAGACCAGCTTATAGACGTAGACAACGAAAATGATCAGTAGAACGACACTGATAAAGAACAGATCCAGGTAATGGAAACTGGTTTTGGCCTCGTCTGAGGAATGGAAGGTCAGCATGACCAGCCCGAGTATCAGGCCCATGGATCCCCCGCCAATCAGGATCTGGGTGCCGGCCTCGGTTATCGGGGCAGGCATCAGGAATTTCCCCTGCTTGTCTTTCGGCAGGAAGAAGGAATAGAGGCTGAACACCAGCGCGTTGTTGTAGATGGTGACGATACTGATGGTGAATGCCGTGGCCGGACTGACCGGTATCAGGAAGGCGATCACAACCAGTTCCGGTGTGGTTGACAGGATTTCAGCCAGGGTACCGGCAATATAGTGGTTCCACTTGTAGCGGGCAGCCAGTCGCTCTGTGGCAATCACCAGTACCTGGCAGGCCGCCTGCAGAATCATCAACCCGATCAGCAGGGAAAACAAAGCCTCCAGGTAGTCAGGTAAATCGACGCCCAGGCAGCCGGCAAGATGCAGCAGGACAGACAGACCAAAACCTGCCTCCATCCGAATCAGCCAGCCGGGCACGGCCGGCCTGTGCGGGCCAACCCCGAGTCGGTTAACGGACAGGCGGTCAGGGTCGATGCCCTTGCGACGCAGGGCGTCGTCCGTTTCGCTGGAAGCCTCGGGCAGCCCGACGCCGGCGGTATCACTCTTCACGATCGGCGCTGGACTCCCTGGTATGTAAAAACTGAAACCGGATTATAGACAGGTTTTGTCGAACTGCTGATGGAAACAGTACGTTTCAGTCCGGCACTGCTGTTATCCCGCTGGTTTGTCCCGTTCCATCGGTGTTGGATGTCCCGGTGGACCGTGCCGTGGACCCGCGCCGCGTCGAGCCATGGCCTCGAACGCCTGCGCCCGTTCATCCGGGCTGAGTTGCCCCAGGGTTTCAATGATGTTGCCGTGGATACTCGCCTGCAGTTCCATGGAAGCCTGACGGACACGGGCAAAGGCGGCGGCCGCTGATTCGCTGTCCCACTCGGCCCGGGTAAGCTGATCATGCAGTTGGCGCCTGGCAGCTTCCAGCCGCTCGCGATCGGGTGCTGTCTCGCGAATGTGTCGCTGCATGGATTGCCGGATCAGGTCCCGGCTTTCTTCACTGATGGCATGCCTGTCGATATCCAGGCGGGGTGCCAGGGGCGCATGGCG
>JAQCAK010000504.1 GCA_027621895.1 Pseudomonadota bacterium
AGCCATCGTCGGAAAGCTGAGCTTCACCCTCCTGGAAGTAGCAACCGACGGGAACGTCCATGACCCAGATTTTTGTCTCCATTACCTTCCTGCTGGTCTCCGTATTCATCATTCTCTTCGGGCATGGTTTACAGCTGACTGTCGCCCCGCTGTACGCCGCCGAACTGGGCTGGTCCGTCACCGTTATCGGATACACGGGATCCGCCTACTTCCTGGGATTCGCACTGGGTTGCCTGACTATTCCCCGGCTGGTCTCCCGGGTCGGGCATATTCGCGTTTTTGCCGCTTTATCCTCGGTCGCGACTGCAGCGCTGCTCATGCTCGCATTGTTTCATGATGTCACTGGCTGGATGATCGCCCGCCTGGTTACCGGCTGGTCCATTGCAGGAATCTACATGGTTTTCGAGAGCTGGTTGAGCGAGCGCACCAGCGCCGAAAACAGAGGGTTCGTCCTGTCCGTTTATACCGTGCTCAGCCTGAGCGCGATCTGCCTGGGCCAGTTGATGATCGGTTCGGGGCTCGGGGTGCTGCAGCTCATCATCGTTGGGGCTGTACTGCTGGCCGTCGGATCCATTCCTGTGGGCCTGACCCGATCGGCAGCGCCAACACCCATACCTCGCGTCGGCTTCCAGTTCAAAGAGGTTTACCGGGAAGCCCATGTTGCAGTGGCCGGTGCCCTGGTCAGCGGCCTGGTGACCTCGGGTTTCTGGGTACTGGGTCCCGTGGTTGCTCGCAATCTTTCGCTCAGCGATGAGCAGATCGGCTATTTCCTGGCATTTACGATCCTTGGGGGAACACTGTCACAGCTCCCGGTGGGCCGTCTGTCAGACCGGGTCGATCGCAGAAAGGTACTTGCCGTCATGTCCCTGGTGAGCTGCGGTGTCTGCCTGGCGGCCTGCCTGCTTGTTGCCTCGAGCGTGTCCGTACTGTACCTGTTCATGTTCCTGCTGGGTGCCACTATTTTCCCGATCTACTCCATCAGCCTGGCGCACGCTAACGACAATACGACGCTGTCTCTTATCGAAACCGGCAGTGTTATCCTGCTGCTCTACTCGGCAGGCGCCGTCGTGGGGCCGATTTTCATCTCGCTGCTGATGGACCATACCAGCCTGGGACTGTTTATCTTTGCGGGTATCGTGCAGCTGATCTTCGCGCTCTGGGCCATCGTCCGCATCAGCCGACACAAGGTCAGGCGCGATCACTTCGAACCTTTCCAGGATGTACCCAGGACCACCCTTTCGGTGATGGAAATGAGCGAACCGGAGACCGAAGTCACGGCCGGGGCTGATCGGGGATAAATCGGCAGCCGGGTAACCTGCCAGGTCACGTCGTTGCTTACAGCGGATGAACGACAACCGGCAGACTTGAATACCCTTTCACGAAATTTGACAGGGTGCGCACCGGTTCGCCGACCACCTCAACCTGGTGAAAGCGCTTCTGGATCTCTTCCCACAGCACCCGCAGTTGCATTTCAGCCAGCCGGTTACCCATGCAGCGGTGGATCCCGTAACCGAAGGAAACATGCTGCCTGGCATTGGCCCGGTCTATGATCAGTCGATTGGGGTCATCGAACACGGCGTCGTCGCGATTGCCCGAGACATACCACATCACTACCTTGTCACCCTTGCGGATCGTCTTGCCTTGAAATTCCACGTCTTCCATTGCAGTCCGGCGCATGTGTGCGAGTGGTGTCTGCCAGCGAATGATTTCCGCCACCATGTTGGGAATCAGCGCCGGGTTCTGGCGAAGCTTGTGATACTGCTCCGGAAACTGGTTGAGTGCCAGTACGCCGCCTGAGATGGAATTACGGGTCGTATCATTTCCCCCGACAATGAGCAGGATTAGGTTACCCAGGAACTCCATGGGCGGCATATCCCTGGTTTTGGGATCCCGGGCCAGCAGGGTCAGCAGATCAAACCCTTCATGCCCCGCCCGTTTGCGCTGCTCAAACAGTTCGCTGAAATAGGCCAGGCACTCCATCAGTTCCGCACGTGCCTCATCCCAGCTGTCCACCAGACCTGATTTCGGTCCCAGGGTATTAATATCGGACCAGCGGGTCAGCAATCGCCGGTCTTCGAACGGAAAATCGAACAGCGTGGCCAGCATCTGGGTGGTCAATTCGATGGACACGCGATCAACCCAGTTGAACGGCTCACCCAGGGGCAGATCCTCGAGGATCACATTCACACGGGAACGAATGAGTCCTTCCATCTCTGCCAGGTTTCTTGGACCAACCACGGGGGTAACAACCTTTCGCTGTTCATCATGGCGTGGCGGATCCATGGCGATGAAATTCGAGAACTGAAACTCATCGGACTGATCGACAATCGTGATGTTGTCCTGTGAGGAGAAACGGTGATGGTCGGTATCTATCGCCTTGATGTGGTCGAAACGGGTTATCGACCAGTAAGGTCCATAGCGACTGTCGGCATGGAAATGAACCGGGTCCTCTTTCCGGAGCCGTTCAAAGAAGGGCCAGTGGGCATCAGCCTGAAAAAGATGCCAGTTGGA
>JAQCAK010000505.1 GCA_027621895.1 Pseudomonadota bacterium
TGTGTGAATCAGCGTCCCCAGGATGGGAATTCGGGGCTTCAGTATCAGGGCACGAAACTGGGTCACCGTCAGCTCTATCCCGATGGCGACGACAAAGACGAAAATCACAACCGGGAACAGATGGGCCCGCGTATCAAGTTCAGTAATCTCCAATGGTTACTCCCCGTGTGCTGAAAAGGCTTTGAGCGCGTCCAGCGAATGTGCGTAATGGTATTCAACCTGGTCCTCGTCGTAACGATACATCGTGCCCACCGGACAGGCTTCACGGGCCAGGCAGCGAGTCGCACAGACTGACCCCGGCCGCAGTCGAAAAGCCGAACAGGCATCCAGGTCAAAAACTGCCTTCGAACTTACCGCATTCGCGGGACACGCAGCCACGCAGGGCTGGTCAGCGCAGGTCATGCAGGGTGCCTCCACGCCGGACAGGGCTTCCGGTTCGAGTTCCAGGTTCGCTGCAACCACGACCCGATAGGCGAACCAGGTTCCGAAAATCGGGTGAAGACCGATACCCAGCGGCGAATCGTGATGCCAGCCGAGACACCTGCCCAGTTCGCGTAAATCAAAGGCGACATCAGTCGATGGGTACAACAGGCGATAATCCTGAACGCCAGAGCTATCGAGCCAGTCTGAGACCAGTTGCACGGCGTGGTCATCCAGCGGGTCGGTACCGTTTTTGTGTGGCAGGTTGCGCCAGAATCTCGTGCCCGCATGTGCGAAGACCAGAACTGTCGAGAAGCTTGCCAACAGATCTCCGCAGCCTTCTACCCGGGATGAGACCGCTTCCACCGCCATCGAACCCTGGAGCTGCAGCCCGGCTGCGGCCAGCCCCTCATCGATCACTGGCAACCCATACTGGCGTAGTCATCCAGGTCGGCAATCTCCTCGCGGAAAACATTGCGATAGGTCCGGCATTTCTCTTCGATGGAATTAAAACTGTCATCAGCCATGAAGCGCTGTCGAATTCCATCTCTCGTCATAATGCCCTGCGCCATGCCGACACCTCCATCCAGGTCCGTGTCCAGTCGCATGAAATGGCCGGACGACACACCATCATGCCAGGACACCCAGGCAGGTTGCTCGTCATTCCTGCCCTGCCCCGGTTCACCGGAATAGGCAAAAGCCGCCCAGTAGGACATCATGCTGTTCGTCAGCAGATCAACGGCGTCCCGGGTTGAATCAGGAAAGATGATTTTGAAAATCTCAGGAAAATTGCCGAAGACGAAGGGAATCTCCAGTGCATGTGCCGCACCCAGCACCACCTTGAGATCAAACACGCCCAGGTTTCTCCAGTCGTCGGCATCGAATCGGTAGACAAACACATCGCTCTGGTACCGGGAGACGGCTTCCGCAACCTCATCCACACCGAGGGCCTTCCATAAATCAGATCCATACCCGGCATCCCGCTCGTAGGCTGCCTGATCCTTAAGACCCGATGGCAGACTGCCCAGATAGTTCATGTACGCCGGATCGAATGCCATGAAAAGCCGTGTTTCATCCCGGTTGGTACCGATCATGAGGGGAACCGCGTTGTAGCTGATGGGTGATGCAAATACCGCATCCGCGGAAGCCGGCAGTACATGCCCGTCACCAAACAGCATTGGCATGGAGACCATGCCGAACATCGATTCCTCGAAGATTCCATAGATTTCCGCGGGTGACAGCCCTCGCAGGAAGGTCATGACTTCCAGGTCAGACATGTCATCCAGTCGGGACAGCGCCGCCGCCCTGCTGGTGGCCTGGCCGGCAGCAAGCAGCCAGCGGACTACCAGTTCCCGTGAGGTCAGCAGATCATCTCCCCAGGGGGACGTCGTCACGGCAGTAGCGGTTGCCATGGGAACAATCTGCAGCATGCCGCTCTGCACGATAGCCCGGTGAAACAGTCCTTTCGCCAGGGGAGAAGCCAGCAGACTGAATACGTTGGCGCCACCGGCGGATTCACCGAAGATCGTGACGTTATCGGGATCCCCGCCGAAATAGCTGATGTTCCTGTTAACCCATTTCAGCGCCGCAATAATGTCCAGCGTGCCAAAATTGCCTGATGCATCCTCCGGCGAACCTGCCGTTGCCTGAAGTGCCCCTGGCGCGAACCAGCCCAGGGCTCCCATTCGGTAATTGATGGTGACCACAATGACATCATGCTCGGTGGCCAGCGTGGAACCGTCATAGATATCGGTCAGTTCGCTGCCGCCACTGCCCATGGTGTTGCCGCCACCATGAATCCAGAACATGACCGGCCTGCGTTCATCGCCCCTGGGAATCCTGGTGGGCCCCCAGGTCGGGGCCCAGACATTCAGGAACAGACAGTCTTCAGAACCGACATAGCCCTTACCCTGGTCACTGTCCGGAATCACCGGCAGCTGCACACACTGAGCACCGTAGTTCAGTACTTCCCTGCGACCTTCCCAGGGTATCGGCGGGCGCGGCGCCTTCCAGCGCAGATCGCCCACCGGTGCCTGTGCATAGGGGATACCCAGCCAGGCGTGAGCCCCCTGGCGACCCTGCAGGCCCAC
>JAQCAK010000506.1 GCA_027621895.1 Pseudomonadota bacterium
GCTCGCCGCCGTGCCATCCAGCACGCGGCGGGCGATCCCCTGCAGAATGGCCGCCAGGCGAAACATGTTGAACGCCAGGTAATAGTTCCAGTGCTCGCTGTTGATCCCGGAACGCCCTGTCAGCTCGCAGTACCGCTCGATGATCTGTTCCTCTGAAGGCACGCCCAGGGCTTTCAGGTCCTCACCGGCCAGCGCATCACGATAGGGGCGGCACATATAGGCAAAGTCAGACAGCGGGTCACCCAGTGTGCTGAGCTCCCAGTCCAGAATCCCGATGACCTCGAACCGGTCCGGGGCCATCATCATGTTGTCGAACTTGAGATCGCCGTGGACGATGGAACAGCCCGTCTGCGGCGGAATGTTCTGCGGCAGGTACTCGATGAGATTATCCATGTAAGGATTCTCAACGGTCTTCGTGTACTCGTACTGTTCACACCAGCGCTTCAGCTGCCGCGCGATGTAGTCAGTGTGCTTGCCGTAGTCCGATAGGCCCACGGCTTCAAAATCCACGTTGTGCAGCTTCGCCGCTGCCACGGTTGCCGCATCCCAGATTTCACCCCGCTCCTGGGGTGTGTAGGGTCCGGTATGCATATCCCAGATCACCCGGCCGGGCTGGTATTCCATGAAGTAGAACCAGGTACCGATGACGTCATCGTCCTTGCACAGTGCATAGGCCCTGGGCACAGGCACGTCGGTCTTCTCCAGCGCCTGCAGCACACGGAACTCACGGTCAACGGCGTGAGCTGATTTCAGCAGCTGCCCCGGCGGCTTGCGACGCATCACGTACTGCGTGTCGCCTGCCGTCAGCAGGTAGGTCGGATTCGACTGGCCGCCGGCGAACTCTTCAACGGTCAGCTCACCGCTGAATCCGTCAACGTGTTCCTGCATGTACGCCTTCAGGTTACCTTCATCGAACCTGTGTCGTTCCTGAACCGGTATGGTGCCGGTGTTGTCTGCTGCGCTGAAATCCACCATGTCTTTAACCTACTTGTCTAAAGCCTTTACCAGTTCCAGCACATCATCGTGATGGGTCCTGGTGTTTACCTTTTCCATGACGTGCTTGATCTTGCCGTCCTTGCCGATCAGGAATGACATGCGGTTGATACCCATGTACTCACGGCCCATGAATTTCTTCAAACCCCAGACGCCATACTTCTCCGCGATCTTGTGGTCTTCATCAGAGAGCAGGTCGAAGTTGAGCTTTTCCTTTTCCTGGAATTTTTTCAGGCGGGGTACGGGGTCAGGGCTGATGCCCAGCACAACCAGTTCCTGGCGTGTGTTCTTTGCCTTGTTGTCACGAAGACCGCAGGCCTGGGTGGTGCAGCCCGGGGTCATCGCCTTCGGATAGAAATAGACCAGCACAGACTTTTCACCCTTGAAATCCTTGAGTGAAACCTTGTCGCCGTCCTGGTTCTGAAGTGTAAATGCGGGCGCTGCTTTACCCACTGCAGGCAATGCCATGGTTTTCTCCTGGTGTTGAAAAGGCCCCGAGGTTAGCGGTTTTCACCGCTAAAGTTAACCAGGGGGCGCTTCAGGTCACGCGGTCGAAATCAGCTGACAGTCCAGGTTGAACCGGTTCGCAGCAATGCGTTCAGGTCGCCCTTGCCTTTGGCTTCCTTGACGACGATACGCTGCTGGTAAATGTCGTCTGTATAGCTGGGGCTGGTGGGGTCACAGTAGATGACACCAATCGGCTCGGGGTAATCCGGCGCTTCAAGACCTGCCAGCATCTGCGCCAGGACCTTGTTGGTTTCATCGTGAACAACGATGTCGTCCTCGGTGACACCATCTTCACCCAGCGTAACGACTTCCAGCTTCAGGGTCTTGCTGTTCAGGCGCAGACCCTTCTGGTTGTCTTCACCGAACAGCAGCGGCGCGCCGTGTTCCAGCACCAGCCTGGCATCTGCCGCGTTTTTCTTGTCCTTGATGTAGTCAAAGATACCGTCGTTGTAGACAGGGCAGTTCTGGTAGATTTCCACGAAGGCAGCGCCGTTGAAGTCATGGGCACGCTGCAGAATCGGTGTCATGTGCTTGGCTTCCGTGTCGATGGACCGGGACACGAACTTGGCACCGGCACCTAGTGCGAACACGCAGGGCTTCAGCGGCATATCCAGCGAACCGTCCGGTGTGGAGGGTGATCGGGTGCCCACTTTCGATGTCGGCGAATACTGGCCCTTGGTCAGGCCGTAGATCTCGTTGTTGAACAGCAGTATCTGCAGGTTCACGTTACGACGCAGAGCATGCATGGTGTGATTACCACCAATACTCAGGCCGTCGCCATCACCGGTCACCACCCAGACATGAAGATCCGGGTTGGCTATCTTGGTACCGGTGGCAATCGACAGTGCACGACCATGGATGGTGTGAAAACCGTAGGTTTCCATGTAATAAGGAAACCGGGAAGAACAGCCGATACCGGAGATAAAGACCTGGTTCTCTTTGGGTACATCAAGCTCAGGCATCAACTTCTGGATGGTTTTCAGGATGGCGTAGTCGCCACAT
>JAQCAK010000507.1 GCA_027621895.1 Pseudomonadota bacterium
GTGGCTCCAGGGAATATGAACTCGATGACATCATGTTGCTGAAAGTGGGTCGACATCTGCGGCCCGCCGAACACTACAAGCTGATCATCAGCCGGGAGGAAGGTGAAAATCACTACCTGAACGGTTACCAGCACACCTACGTGACGCTTCGCACGGTGTCCTGTGGCGGACCGGTGGCATTGATCGACGGCGAACCGGGTGAAGCAGACCTTGAGCTGGCAGCCAGGATCATTGCCCGCTACAGCCAGGGGCGAAACGACAGCGAGGTCACGGTTTCAGTCACCCCGCCAGCAGGCGAGGCCCGGGAAATGCAGGTGGTCCCTCTGCCTGCCGATGAAGTGCCGGACAACTGGTATGTCTGAAATCGAACTCGACGCGCGACGCCTGCTCTGCCCGCTGCCCGTCATCCGGACCCAGGATCGCATCAAAACCCTGCAGGATGGTGACATCCTGACCGTTACCGGCACCGATCCCGGCGTGATGCAGGATATTCCCGCCTGGTGCCGGGTTCACGGCCACAAGGTTATCGAGAGCCAGCAGCAGGATCGGGAGTACATCATCTCGATTCTTGTCTGCAAGTAAACTATACCCGATCGCAGGCATTTCCTGATGGCGCACAATGCGGTGCGTGATCTGATCCATATTGGTGCACTGGCAGATCTGCCGCACCAATACGGTGACTGCCAGAGAGGCTGATCCGGTACAGCCCAGTAAAAACAGGCATTTATTAATACTGTTCCATGGCATATCCTTTGCTGCCCGTATGCACCATTAAAACAATCTTTCTGGTAAAGAGGAGAAAGCATCCATGTCATTAAAGACGCTCGGACTCATCAAGGAACACGAAGCACGGTGGGTCGATCTTCGATTCACGGATTCAAGAGGCAAGGAGCAGCACGTCACCAACAGCGCGAAGATTGTTGATGCAGATTTCTTCGAGGATGGCGCCATGTTTGATGGCTCATCCATCGCCGGCTGGAAATCAATCAACCAGGCCGACATGATCCTGATGCCGGATGATTCCACGGCGGTCCTCGATCCGTTTACCGAGGACCCCACCATCAATGTTCGCTGCGATATTGTTGAACCGAGCACCTTGCAGGGCTACGAGCGTGATCCCAGGGCCATCGCCAAGCGGGCCGAGGCCTATCTGGCGTCCACCGGTATCGCGGACACGGCCTACTTCGGCCCGGAACCCGAATTTTTCGTCTTCGATGACGTGAAGTACAAGGCAGACATGAGCGGCGCCATGTACCAGATCGAGTCAGAGGAAGCGGCCTGGATGTCCCAGGAGTCTTTCGAAGGTGGCAACATGGGCCACCGGCCAGGTGTCAAGGGCGGCTATTTCCCCGTACCGCCGGTGGATTCCCTGCTGGATATCAG
This sequence comes from Pseudomonadota bacterium, assembly GCA_027621895.1. Lineage (GTDB taxonomy): Bacteria > Pseudomonadota > Gammaproteobacteria > Pseudomonadales > Azotimanducaceae > UBA9659. The sequence goes on from JAQCAK010000507.1 coordinate 1,384, forward strand.
AAACAGCATGTGCGCCGCCATGGAAGCCATGGGGCTGACCGTGGACCTGCATCATCACGAGGTAGGTACTGCAGGACAATGCGAGATCGGCGTCAAGTTCAATACTCTGGTTGCCAAGGCTGACGAGGTACAGATCTACAAATACTGCGTCCACAACGTGGCTCATGCCTACGGCAAAACCGCGACATTCATGCCCAAGCCACTGGTCGGTGACAATGGCAATGGCATGCACTGCCACCAGTCCCTGTGGAAAGATGGCACTAACCTGTTCGCTGGAGACGGCTACGGTAACCTGTCCCAGCAGGCACTCTGGTACATCGGCGGCATCATCAAGCACGCCCGGGCGATCAATGCCTTCGCCAACGCGTCGACCAATTCCTACAAGCGACTGGTACCTGGATTCGAAGCACCCCTTATCCTGGTTTACTCTGCAATGAACCGCTCGGCTTCCATCCGGATTCCGCACGTGCAGGGCGGCAGCCCCAGGGGCATCAGGGCCGAAGTTCGATTCGGCGATCCCTCCGCCAACCCGTACCTCATGTTTTCAGCCATGATGATGGCCGGCCTGGACGGCATCAAGAACAAGATCGAACCGATCGGCCCGCTCGACAAGGACCTGTATGATCTGCCGGCAGAAGAACTGAAAGGTCTGCCCACGGTCTGCTCTTCACTGGAGCAGGCCCTGGACTCACTCGATGCTGACAGGGAATTCCTGAACCAGGGCGATGTCTTCACCAATGACATGATCGATGGCTACATCAACCTGAAGAGGGAAGAAGTGGAACTGCTGAACATGACGACCCACCCGGTCGAGTTCCAGATGTACTACTCCGTGTAAGCTTTCCCCCGGGGGTTTTTAGACCCCGGCAGCCTGTTCAGCCAGGCCGAGTCCTAACGGAACCTGAAAGCCCCTCCCACGAGGGGCTTTTTTTTACGGCGGGTTAGATCGACAATGAGGCCATGAAAAAACTGCTGCACAGATATCTGTCCGTATTTCTCGCCACCCTGGCGATCTCCAGCCTGGCGATCGCCGCGGAGCAGATCTTCGTTGACGTCGATGAAGACGGCGTGCCGAACTTCTCGGACACTCGCGGCGCGGCGGGTGAAGAAATCAAGC
>JAQCAK010000012.1 GCA_027621895.1 Pseudomonadota bacterium
GATACGATACTTGCGGCCAGCGCGGTGACGCTCTCTCTGCAACAGATCGTTGCCAGGCGTTTACCTCCCCAGGCGGCAGCGGTGGTCAGCGTGACTTCCATAGACGGCATCAGCGGGCCGACGGTTATTCCGGGAACAGTGACGTTGAGCGGCAGCATCAGGGTGCCCGATACGACCACTCGCCAACGAATCAATACGCTGATACCTGAGATAGCCAGCCAGACTGCCGCAAGCTACGGCGTCGCAGCCCGGACTGAGATTCAGCCTCGCTATGAGGCAACCATCAACCATGCAGCACCAGCCCGTCAGATGCGCGAGAGCTGGTCCCGCCTGTATGGTGAAACAGCCCTGGCCACGGGTGTTCCCCTGCCTGCCATGGCGTCTGAAGACTTCAGCTACTACCTGAGTGAAATCCCCGGCGCCTTTGCGCTCATTGGCGCTGCTGACCCGGCGCCAGCGCATCAGGCGCCACTTCACAGTTCCCGTTACGACTTTAACGATGCCCTGCTTCCGCAGGTCACGCGCCTGTTTTCTGATATGGCAGGTACACCTGTTCCCTGACAGAGCAGCGGTACCGGAAATCAGTGCAGGGTCGTGTAACAGGAATCATCCCAGAAACACATTTAGCAAAGGAAAAACAGCGATGAATATATTCACAGAGAGAGAGTCCGAGATCAGGGCCTACGCAAGAACCTACCCGGTCATTTTCGACAAGGCGTCCAACGCGCGCCAGACCGATGAGGATGGCAAGGAATACATCGATTTCTTTGCGGGTGCAGGTGTGCTGAATTTTGGTCACAACAACCAGCGAATGATGCAGGCGGTGATTGAGTACATGCAATCCGGGGGTGTTCTGCACAGCCTGGATATGCACACCACGGCAAAGCGGGAGTTCATGGAAGCTTTTACCAGGACGATCCTTGAGCCCCGGCACATGACCCACAGGATGCAGTTCATGGGTCCTACAGGTACCAATGCAGTGGAGGCCGCGCTGAAGCTCGCCCGCCGGGTCACCGGGCGTCGCGAGGTGGTTGCTTTCACCCGGGGCTTTCACGGTATGACTCTCGGCGCGCTGGCGTGCACGGCAAACCAGGTATTCAGGAACGCGGCAGGTGTGCCGCTCGACAATGTGATTCGAATGCCTTTCGGCTGTGAAGTCCCTTGCCAGGGTTGTGAACTGGGGTGCGGGCTTGCCTCACTGGAGGAGCTGGAAGCCCGGTACGAGGATCTGTCGAGCGGCGTGCTGCCGCCCGCGGCTTTCCTGGTGGAAACCATCCAGGCGGAAGGCGGCGTCAATGTGGCTTCTGCCGAGTGGTTGAAGAAGCTGGAACAGATCGCGAGGAAAACAGGCGCGTTGCTGATTGTTGACGATATCCAGGTAGGTTGTGGACGAACGGGCACCTACTTCAGTTTCGATGACATGGACATTGACCCTGACATCGTCTGCCTGGCCAAGGGGATTGGTGGTCTTGGTACCCCAATGGCCATGAACCTGGTGAAACCGGAACATGACCAGCACTGGAACCCGGGTGAACACACGGGCACTTTCCGTGGCCAGAACCTGTCGTTTGTCGCCGGGCGAGAGGCCCTGCGCTATTTCGAGGATGATGCGCTGATGCAGGAAGTCAGGCTAAAGGCCCGGCAGATTATGGAGGTCCTCAAACCCCTCGAGCAGCACGCCGGTGTCCAGGTTCGCGGCAAGGGCATGATCGTGGGGCTGGACGTGGGGGAGAGTGCCCGCGCCAAAGCCATTGTTGACGACTGCTTCGCCCGGGGCCTGCTGATTGCCAGTTGTGGTACCGGCGGCAGGGTGCTGAAGGTTATTCCGCCCCTCACCATACCGGGTGATGACCTTGAGCAGGGACTGAAGATTCTCGTCGATTCAACGGAAAAAGCGATGGCGGAGGCAGCATGAAACAGCGTGACGACATGACGTTCCCTTTTGAGGAATACGAGCGAAGAATTTCGGACCTCCGGAGACGTATTGCGGAGCGGCATCTGGATGCGGTGGTGATCAGTGATCCTGAAAACATCATGTACCTGACGGACTACCAGACTACCGGGTATTCCTTTTTCCAGGCGCTGGTTGTGCCGCTGGAAACTGAACCTTTCATGATTACCCGCGGACTGGAAGCATCGAATATCGTCGCCCGCACCTGGGTTGAGCATATGCGACCCTATCCGGACACCGGTGACGCCATTCAGATGCTGGTGGATGCGCTGCGTGAGTTCGGTCTGGATGACAAGCGAATTGGCTATGAGAGAAACAGCTATTTCTTCCCCGCCTATCAACAGGACAGGATCCACACGACGCTGACCAGCGCCAAACTGATGGACTGCTTCGGTATCGTTGAGCAGGGTCGCCTGAAAAAATCTGCTGTCGAAATCGAGGTCATGCGCAAGGCCGCCAGGGCAACGGAGGCAGGCATGCGGGCAGGCATCGAGGCCTGCCGGCCCGGCGTGACGGAGAACGATATAGGCGCTGCCATCAGCGAGGCCATGTTCCGGGCAGGCGGTGAGCCGCCTGCGGTTATGCCCTATGTGACTTCAGGTCCTCGAACCATGATCGGCCACGCAACCTGGGAAGGTCGGGAAGTGCAGGCCGGCGAACATGTGTTTCTTGAAGTGGGCGGCTGCTATCGCCGCTATCACACCGCCATGATGCGCACCGTCTGCCTGGGAGGGCTAACCGAGTCCATGTACAAGGGTCAGGAGCTGATGAAACTGGCCCTGGCAACCGTGCATGAGGAAGTGCAGCCGGGCATGACGGTTTCGGACGTGGATAACATGGTCAGGAATATTATTTCCAACAATGACATCGGGGCGCAGCTGATTACCCGTTCCGGCTATTCCATCGGTATTGCCTTTCCACCCAGCTGGGATGAGGGCTATATCGTCAGCCTCAAGCAGGGTGATTCAACCGTGCTGGAGGAGGGCATGACCTTTCATATTATCCCCTGGCTCTGGGGTGTCGATGGCGACAAGACCTGCGGTATCTCGGACACGATTCTCGTGACGCCTGACGGCTGCGAATCCTTCTTTGATTTCCCCTAGGACTTTTTCCTGCCTGGTGAGAAGCGCGGAAAGAACAGCCACGACAAGATTACGGCTATCACCGAAATCAGACAGGCAGATAGCAAACCAGCAGAGAAGGAGACAGGTCATCATGCTGATAACCACTAATCCTGCGACAGGACAGCCGCTGTCGAGCTATGACACGCTGGACAAAGAAGAACTCCGTCAGGCGATTTCCTGCGCCAATGGTGCCTATCCCCGCTGGCGCAGCAGTTCTTTTGAAGATCGGGCAGCTGTGATGGTCGATGTTGCGGCGGCGCTGCGTGCCGACAAGTCGGGGATAGCCCGCCTGATGGCAGATGAAATGGGCAAACCGCTCAAGGAAGGCGAGCCCGAGGTGGAAAAGGCGGCCTGGAGCCTGGAGCACTATGCAGAGCACGCTGCCGGTTACCTGGCTGACCAGGTGATCGCCTCGGACGCGCACAGGAGTTATGTCCGCTACCAGCCGCTGGGTACGGTGCTTGGCATCCTGCCCTGGAATGCACCCCTGTGGATTGCCTTCAGGTTCCTGGCACCGGCCCTGATGGCGGGCAACACCTGCGCGATGAAGCACGACCCCAATGTCCAGGGATCTGCCGCGGCGATCGAGCAGGCCTTCGTGGCCGCTGGTGCGCCAGACAACATCATGGTGAACCTGCCGCTGGCGAACGACAATGTCGAGGCTGCCATTCGCGATCCCGGTATTGCCGCTGTGTCCTTCACCGGTTCAAGCCGGACGGGAGCCCGTGTTGCCAGCTGTGCAGCCAGCGAGATCAAGCCTCACGTGCTGGAACTCGGCGGGTCTGATCCTTTTGTGGTGCTGGAAGATGCTGACCTGGAACGGGCTGCTGATGTTGCGGTGCTCTCGCGGATTATTAATGCCGGCCAATCGTGTATTGCGGCCAAACGGGTGATTGTGGCGGATGCAGTCTATGATCAGTTCATTGAGTTGCTGACCCCCCGGCTTTCCCGGCTGTCAGTGGGCAGTCCGCTGCAGCCGGAGACCGACGTTGGCCCGATCGCCCGGGAGGACCTGCGCGCAAACCTGCATCACCAGGTGCAGGCAAGCATCGATGCCGGCGCACGCTGTCTGCTGGGTGGTGAACTGCCGACGGGCGGCGGGTTTTTCTATCCCTTGACTCTGCTGGTCGACGTGGAACCCGGCATGCAGTGCTATGAAGAGGAAACTTTCGGGCCTGTAATGAGTGTTGTGCGGGCCGCGGACGCGGAAGATGCGATACGCCTGGTGAATGATACGGAGTATGGCCTGGGGGCAGGTCTGTGGACCGCGGACCGGCATCGCGGTGAACAGCTGGCGAAACGCATTGAGGCCGGTCAGGTGGCAGTAAACGGTATCGTGAAAACCGATCCGCGCCTGCCCAGTGGTGGTATCGGCAAGTCAGGCTACGGACGCGAACTGGGTCCCCAGGGTATCCACGAGTTCGTCAATGCCAAGCAGATCTGGATCGGTTGACTCGCGGCCTTTCGTCGAACTCCCGTCCAGACATTTTCAGTGAACCAATTTTGCGCTGCAACACGTATAAGCAGCAGTTATTAAATTGGAGATTGGAAATGACTGTTCTTTATATTGTTATCTTCGCTTCTCTGCTACTGCCTCTGGCACTCGTGCAGAGTGGTAGTGGGTCCTCACTTACCGTACCAACCAGTGGTAAAGCGAATTGCGCACGCAACAGCGACGAAGACGCCGAATTCTGATCGGCAGATCCTGACTCGCTATCCCGTGTTCCCCCAACCCCTCGCTTGATCAGGGTCCGGCGAGGTAATCCAGCGCAAGATGGGTCATTGCCCGCACCCCCACGGGAAGGGCCCTCTCATCAGCGTAAAAATAGGGCGAATGGTTTGGCGCCGGTGCTTTCTGGTCCGGGTCCGCAACGCCCAGGAAAAAGAAGAGCCCTGGTATAACCTGCTGATAGTCACCGAAATCCTCTGCTGTCGTAATGCGGTCGGATTCCACAGCCATGTTGTCCATGGCGACCCGCTTCAGAGTGGGTGCCATTCGTGCAGTCAGCGCTTCGTTGTTCGCCGTCACCGGGGGGCCCCTGTCGATGGTGACAGTCGCGGTCGCGCCGGCGCTTTCAGCAATAGAGGCAGCCGTACGTCTTATACGGTCGTGAATCTGTTGGCGCACACCCTCATCGAAGGTTCGAATGGTGCCCTCGAGTTCCGCAGAATCCGGGATGATGTTGTTGCGTACACCGGCGCTGAACCGTCCAACCGTGACAATCGATGGAGTCAGGGTAACGTCCACCTGGCGACTGGCAATGGTCTGCAGCCCCAGCACAATCTGTGATCCCACGACCACGGGATCAATGCCTGCCCAGGGCATCGCACCATGGGTCTGGGAACCGTTGACAACAATATGGAACCGATCGGCACTGGCCATGAACTGGCCAGGCCGGTAGGTGATCATGCCCAGCGGCAGGGGTCCGACATGCAGTCCGAAGATTGCATCGACATCCTCCAGAACGCCCTGTTCGATCATCATGGAGGCGCCGCCTTCTTCTCCCTCGGGTGGTCCTTCCTCTGCAGGCTGAAAGATGAACTTGATGGTGCCGGGAATCTGCTCCCGCATACCGGCCAGGACCTCTGCGGCTCCCATCAGGATAGCCACGTGGTTGTCGTGGCCACAGGCATGCATGACGCCGACTTCCTTGCCCTGGTACAGGCCCATGGCCCTGGAGGCAAAGGGCAGGTCGACCTGCTCGGAGACCGGCAGCGCATCCATGTCGGCGCGCAGGGCGACCACGGGCTGGTCAGCCTGGCCCCGAAGAATGCCGACCACACCGGTATGGGCAACGCCAGTGGTCACCTCGAGGCCCAGGGACTGAAGGTGCTCGGCGACGAGCGCAGAGGTACGGAACTCGCGGTTGGACAGTTCAGGATGCTCATGGATGTCCCGGCGCCACGCCACGACCTTATCCAGTACCGGCGCTATGCGCTGATCAGCTGCAGCGGTCAGGGGGTTCCCGGCCTGAATTTCTGCCAGCGATGGCAGGATCTGGAATATAAAGGCAAACAACAAGATATGGCGCATGGGAAAGTCCTGATCCTAGAGTGTGACGACAATCTTGCCGAAATGCCCCTGTGCTGCCTGCAGCTCAAAGGCGTCCTTCAGGTTTTCGAGTTCGAACGTGTTGCTGATCACAGGCTGGATGCCATTGGCCTCGATCGTCCGGATCATATCTTCCTGCTCGACCTTTGAACCCACGGTAATGCCGTCGAGAGAAATGTTCTGGGAGAAAAGCTGTGCCGTGTTCACTTCCCCGGCAAAGCCCGCAAGCACGCCGATCAGGGAAATGTGCCCGCCAATTCGACAGGCGGTCATGGACTGCGTCAGAGTCCCCGCACCGCCGATCTCGATCACTTCATCAACCCCACGGCCGCCCGTCAGTTCCCTGGCCTTGACGCCCCAGTCGGGCGTTTCCCTGTAATTGATCAGCGCATCAGCGCCAAGGGCCCGCAACTTCTCCAGTTTTTCGTTGGAGGAGGATGTGGAGATCACCCGTGCACCCGCCGCCCTGGCAAACTGCAGCGCAAATATCGACACGCCACCTGTGCCCTGGGTCAGTACCCAGTCGCCCGGCTTGATGCGTGCCCGGGTCATCAACCCTCGCCACGCGGTCAGTGCGGCGCAGGTCAGCGTCGCGGACTGCTCCATGGTGTAGCCAGCGGGCGCATGGGTGAACGCGGTGGCTGGCATCGCAACCAGTTCTGCGGCAAACCCGTCAGCATGGTCTCCGGGTACGCCAGAGAGGCAGCCCAGGTCGGGCTCACCCCGGTCCCAGTTTGGAAAAAACAGGGAAACAACAGCATCACCCGCATTAAAGTCGGTAACACCATCACCCACCGCGACGACTTCCCCGGCCCCGTCAGACATGGGAATGCGGCCATCAGCGGTTGGCATCATGCCCGAGACCACGGCGAAATCATGAAAATTCAGTGAAGTGGCCCTGACCCTGACGAGGATTTCACCTGGCCCGGGGGTGGGGTCATCCCGTTCTTCGATGACAATATTGTCGAGTCCACCAGGCTTCTTGAGGGCTGCTACTTTCAAGTCATGCTCCTTATAAGTGCGAAAGGTTTTATGAATGTCAGCAAGATACAGGATGAGCAGAGCCGGCTCCACCTTCCGATCAATTCATCGTGGGGCTAGACTGGGCAGACACTCACGGTAGCGAAGACAACGATGCGAAAGGATGCTGAAGCTTTTTTCCAGGCCCGCATGATTCCGATTGGCGGGACTGACGAAGAGAAGCAGGCTTTTGAAGTCAGCTATGCCGCCGCCGCACTGCTGGTTGCCTGCGCTAGATCTGACTTTGTTGAGGCGCCGGATGAAGCCGCTGTCATCGTTCAGGTGTTAAAAGAGCGCCTGGGCGTGGAGCAGGTGTTCCTTGATGAATTGCTGGGACTGGCGGACAGCGATTCGGATGATTCCAGTCTGAAAGTCTTCACCGACATGGTCAATCGCCATTACGAGGAGCGCGAAAAGCTCGTGCTGCTGGTTGATATGTGGCGCGTGGCCTTCGCGGATGGCCGACTCGATGACTACGAGAAAAAGTTTATCAAGCGGGTGGGGAAGCTCATCGGCATGTCCAAGGACCAGATCAAGCAGGCGAAGAAAAAAGCCGCTGATTGATCTCGCGCATTGCCATCGCCCGGGATAGCTGCTTAATTTTTAATCGAAACAACTGACTTCAGGTGACCGTCATGATCAGGCTACTGTTCTGCTGTATTTTTCTTGCCACTGTTACGGGATGTGCGTCGGCTCCGGCAAGCAGACACGTGCAGTTTGGGGATGAAATCACATCCCTGATGCGGCGGATGGACAGGCTCGTGTATGAGCGTGAGTTGACGGAACAACAGATAGAGATACAGCGCCGGGAAGATGCTGCATCACTGGCGGAAAGCACGCGACACCTGGCTGATGCCCTGGCCAGCCGGGGACGGGACAAGGATTTCGGACTCTTTGTGACAGCCCTCCGGGGTCACGCTGACCGGATAGAGCAGCGGGCAGGGGGAGATATTACCGGTACGCTCTGGGACTCCTTCACCGAGATCAGACAGACCTGTAACGCCTGCCATGAAAGTTTCAGGCAGTAACGAGGATCGTAGGTCATGATGATATCTCGCTTGCTGTTACTGGTTGGACTGCTTTGCGCAATACCGGGCCAGGCTTCAGCCGCGCAAGCCGAAAGCAGGCAGGACCTCGAAGCAGAGGTACAACGCCTGAATGAGCGGGTGCGTTTTCTGGAGCAGCGCATGGATGCCCTGTTAATCCGGCTCGCGGACACGGCAGGACCGGAACAGCTGACGGGCGACAAGGAAAGTGAGTCTTCCGAAGCGTTGCAGGATCAGGCAGCGGAAGCACTCGTGACCGAGGCGCTGGCTGACAATCAAGAACAGCGGTCCCTGGCACCGGAACCGGCTTTCACCATGGGTGGCAGGGTTAAACTGGATGTCATCGCCAACAGCGTCAGCGTGGGCGGTGCAGGCGGTCAGAATCGTGCTGACGTGAGTTTTTTCCCCACAGCCATTCCACTGGATTATACCGGTGAGGATCACCAGGTTTCAGGCAATGCGCGGGATTCGAGGATCTGGTTCAACGCCGTGAATCCAACGCCCTACGGAGATCTTGGTGCCTACATCGAGCTGGATTTTGGTTCCTGGGATAACGCCGCCAACGAACGAGTGAGTAATTCCCACAACCCCAGGCTCCGTCATGCCTATGCAACGTTCAGGGGCATTACGATGGGGCAGACCACATCAACCTTCCAGAACATGGTCGCCTTTCCCGAAATCAACGAGAGCAATGGCTCCGTGGGAGTTTTGAATACCAGGCAGCCGTTGATCCGCTACACCCGTGATGTGGGGCGTTACCGCTGGAGTCTTGCCGCAGAACAACCGGAGACAACCGTCACGGCCAGGGATGGCAGCCGATTGTCTTTCGATGATGATCAGCTGCTGGATCTGGTGGGCAGGATAGACTGGCAGAATGAAAGGGCCATGGTCTCGGTCTCGGCGCTGGTGCGACAGATCCGGATAGACGGTGTGATCGACAACCGTTTCGTCGAGGAAGACACGGTTGGCGCCGGTTTATCAGTGTCCGGTCGATGGTTTCTGCCAAATGCAGACAACCTGCGTTTTGCGCTGGCATCGGGCCGCGGTATCGGCCGTTATGTCTCGTATAACAGTTTCAATGATGCCTTTCTCGACAGCAGCGGGAATCTGGAAACCATTCCCATGACGTCAGCGTTTCTTGCTTACCAGCACTGGTGGTCAGATACCTGGCGTACCAATGTTGCACTGGGTTATGCGGAAGCCGATCTTCATCCTGCGGATTACTCCACTGGACTGATTAATGAACGGTTCCTGTCATCCCATATCAACCTGCTCTGGAGTCCGATACCCTCGGCCACCTTCGGAGTGGAATGGCTGCATGGCAGGCGGGAGTTGCTCAATGGCATGTCAGGCCAATTGAATCGACTGCAGTTCACGTCTCTGTACAAGTTCAGTCAATGAACATCCGTTGCGCCCTGGCCTGGATGTCATTGTCTTTCATTGCCAGAATGCCTGATGGGGACGACCAGTTCCATCAGGTCAGCAATGAGTTCATCCTGGTTGATCTTGCCTGACCGGGACAGTGCCAGCGGGGTTCGAAGCAGGGCAGCGATCCCGTAGGGTACGGCATTGGTGTACAGCGTCAGCACGTTGGAATCGGTACCGCTGTATCTGCCGTCAGCCTGTGTCTCCACGACAACCTCATGGATGATCTGCTCAAACTCCAGCTGTGCGATCCGCAGGCTGTCGTCAGCATAGCGGTTCACGTCCGGGTGCAGCAGGGCGGTAAACAGCGCAGGATTGTTCATTGCCCATCGCAGGAAACCCCGGCCCAGGGCGTTCAGGCGGACGTGTGGATTTTCTGAGCCGTGTTGTTCTGCCGCTGCCAGCGTGGCCCTGCGGGCGGCCTGCCAGGCCTCTGTGGCCAGTGTGGCGAGCAGCTCCGCCTTGCTGCGAAAATGCCGATTCGGCGCGCCGTGGCTGACACCCAGATCACGCGCGATCGCGCGGAGCGAGAGCGCCTCGATACCCTTGTCGCCAATGATTTCGGCGGCCCGGGTCAGGATCGCGTCACGCAGATCGCCGTGGTGATACGGTCTCGCCTTGTTCCCTGCTGCCAATGGCTTCGATTCCCCGGGTGTTGTCGGCGTCTACATTGAAGTCTGGTGCCGGTACTGTCAATGTCATTCTGGTGCATCGACTCAGGATCGCGGGAACGCAGCTGACTGGCGGAGAAGCCTGTCAGGACAGCGAACAGCGCTGAGCCGTTCGGCTCTGCAAGATCAGTGCGTCCTGCTCGTCTCCACCGCCTTCGATATATCCAGTACGACCTCATTGCCTGTCGCGTTCTGGGATGCGGTGTCCTCGTGCAGTTCGAGAACGAAGCTGGTCGTCAGGTTTTCGCTGTCGCGATAGACCAGTCGCCCGCCGGCCTTCTGGGCAAGCCTGGCCGACAGGCTGAGACCCAGTCCGGTTCCTTTACCCGGATCCTTGGTCGTGAAAAACGGTTCGAAGATTTTCTCCCGCTGATCTTCTGGCACGCCCGGTCCGTTGTCCTCGACGAACACGCGCCAGGTAGTGCCGGACTGTTGAAACGAGACTTTGATGCGGCGCGGCCCTTCAGGGTTTGTTGCCACCGCATCCATGGCGTTTGCCAGCAGGTTCTGCAGGATCTGCGTCAGGGAATCCGCGCTGATAGGCAGCCATGCATTTCCTGCCTCAGGCAATTCAAGACTGATATTCTCCAGCAGGATTCTGGGTTTGAAGCTGCTGGCCAGCTCATTGATTACTTCGGAAAGACCGGCTGCTTCGTCTTGCGACAGGGGTGCAAGTGAGTAGGCCAGGAGGCGGTTGGTGATGGTCGATATGCGCCCGACCTCCTTAAGTGCTTTTTCGGCGAATGGCCGCACTTCCGCATCTGAGATCTTGTAAATCTGTTCCAGATACCCGTTCAGCCCCATGAGAGGATTGTTCAGTTCATGAATAAACCCGGCAATAAAATTCGAGAGCGTGTTCATCTTGTCGTCTCTTGCCTGGTCATCACGTATCAGTGCTATTTCAGTTTCCAGTTGTTCCCGCTGCGTGGCTTCTGCCGCCAGTTCCTTGATGGACTGGCGAGATTCCCTGAATATCCCGTACATGCTGTACATCAATGCCAGGTTGATTGAGAGTGCGCCCAGTGCTCTCAGTATATGAGCCAAAGAAAACGCAAAATCCAGACTCTCCCTCGAGAATGCGAAGCATGTCTGTGCCAGGGCGTTGCCTAATCATCCGGGTCCACTGCAAAAACCAGCAGCAGGTTCCCTGGCATGTGGTTGTACAGGCCATATCCGGAATTCACGACCAGATGACCGTCTGCCACCGCGGGGCCAGGCCCGCTCATGGAACCACCGGAGGCAGTGACCCCGGTCACGGTCCCAACGGCCCTGGTCGTATCGTACTCCCACAGGACTTCCCCGTTGTCTGCGGCGTAGGCGCGCAGTCGACCGTCCAGGTGGCCCGCAAGGACAACACCCGGTATCGCGGTCACGGCCGAGGAGATACCCGGGTCGCAATGCTGCCTGTCTCCGCAGATGTTATCAGCCATGTTTCGCCACAGAATCCTGCCGCTCATCGCATCGATCGCATGCAGACCGGCACCGTAAAGCGAGATGTCATCCCCCCCGGTGCCATCCATATCGTTGACCGGGACAAAGACCGTTTTGCTGTCGGTGGCCATGCCGAAATGGACACCACCGGAAGTGCCGCCGCGGCCCAGCCGCTGGTTCCAGAGTATCTCGCCGGTGTCGATATCCAGGCCATAAGTATCGCCGGACTTCTGACCCACGATCAGCATGTCAGTTGATTCATCGATCGGAACAATCATGGGTGATGCGGCGAAATCGTAATCCGGGCCGTTCTCTTCCGGACAGTTCTCATTGCCAAATACACAGCCGACGTTCCAGGCATCGCCAGTCGTGAACTGGTGTTGCCAGATCTTTTTCCCCGTCGTGGCATCCAGGGCAAAGATGGCATCTGAATTGTCATCTGCCGGCGATGAATAGTTTTCGCCTGAACCAAAGTAGATGCGATTCCTTTTCGCGTCAAAGGCGGGTGAGTTCCAGACTGGCGCTCCGGACGGGCCGAGAATGGGGGTGCCGATCGAGGTTTCTCCAAAGGGTTGTGGTTCCTCTGTCACGGTATGCGTTTTCCATTTGATTTCGCCGGTTTGAAGGTCCAGCGCAGCCACTGCTCCCCTGAACGTGCAGCAGGCGTAAGCAGGGTCGGCTGCCGAGGTGACTTCAAGCGATGAGATGGGGACGAACAGCAGGTTGTTGCCCAGTGAGGGTGTGCCGGTAATGGTGGCATTGGCATGGTCGTCGACCTTAACCTGCCAGAGGCGTTCGCCGGTCATCGCGTCGAGCTGGTAGACCCGACCATGCACATCCCCAAAGTAGAGTCGCTGGCTTTCGGCATCGACGACGATCCCCGTGCGGACTTCAACCATGACCCGATGCTGCCATTTGACGCAACCAGTCTCCAGGTCAAACGCGTAGACACTGCCATCGTGGCTGCCGACAAAGACCGTGTTCCAGCCAATGGCTGGCTGGGACCGGGCACGCAGTGCAGCGGGATAGGCGAATGCCCATTTCAGTGCCAGCGCCGGGACGTCCTGCCGCGTGATACCAGCAACATCCGCAGGGACAAAACGACGGGTATCATGACCCCAGCCAACAGCAGCCGGTGGATTGCCATTAAAATGCCTGTTTGCATCACCGCATTGCCCGGGTGGCTCCGCCGGCACATAGTCCTCGAGGGATGTCCTGGTGATGTACTCGGCCACCAGGCGTTGCTCGTCACCGGAAAGGTTAGAAGCCTGGGCTTTCATGATGCCGTCCTTCATGACGCCCAGGAGCGCGTCCGGTGACATCATTTCAAGCCACACCGCGGCCGGTGCTTTTGGCACGGTTCCGTCGTGGCAGGTCAGGCAGTTTTTTTCAAACAAGGTCCTGCCAGGATGAGTCGCGGGGTCAATAGCCTTGCCTGCCCGGCTCATCAAGTCATCGGTTGATGCAAGTGTTTCTGTTGCAGCCCCGGTATTGCTGATGGTGCCTGGGTCCGCTTCACGGGTGGGCGATTGATCGCAGGCGGTGATGAGCAGAATTGCCAGAACGGCAAGACAGCAAGTAAATCCGTTGTTTATCACTGGTTCCCTCCAGGGTTGCTAGCTGGTTCATATTATTGTTGTATCGACAGCGACCGGGTTACAGCCAGACCTCAAGGTTGCGGTCTCGACCGATCTCACGGTTGAGTCGGTAATCCAGTATCCCGGACAGGTCGCAGGCTTTGAGCAGTGCTGTCACGGCTGCCTGGTCCGGGTCGTTCATCGAGTCGAAATCATCCTGTACCCGTTTTAACAGGTAGAAACGGAAAGGCTGTGCCAGGGCGCTGACACTGACGCCTTCCATCTCAAAACCCGCGAATCCCACACCACGTTCAACTGGTGTACCCGCTGGCAGTTCATCCTGTTGCGCCAGCCAGTCGTTGATACATTCCATGGCGGCCCGGGTCTCGGGTACAAAATCGATGGCCAGCTGCCTCAGGACGTCGATCAGTGTCTGTGGAATCTCGTCGCCGGGCAGGTAGGTCTCATCCTGGTTTTCGAATTCACCGATGTCCGCCTCTGGCCTGTTCATGCGCTCCACCCATCTGAAAACCCGGATGCCATGTGCCTGCATGATCGAGAGTGGCTTCGGGTCGCGACCCAGGTGGGCATACAGGGGGGCAATCAGGCCGAAGTCGCCAATGCAGGGTCGGTTACCCAGCAGGTAGGGATGTTCACTGAAGTGCGCATCCAGCCGGGTTAACAGTTCAAGGTACAGCGATTCAAT
>JAQCAK010000013.1 GCA_027621895.1 Pseudomonadota bacterium
AACATCTTTTTCTCCTTGTAGACTTTTAACGTATTGAGTGGGCCAAGGCTTATTCTGGGTAGACTGTGAAGCTACCCTGACCTTACCCCCAGAACTAAACCACCAGTAAGATGGGAGATTGGATTTTAATCTCATGCTGCTTGCTCTGCAAACTGACGTGGTGACAGCTTGCCAAGAGAGCTGTGCGGCCTCTCTTCGTTGTAATGCAATCGCCAGGCATCGATCTTTTCTATCGCCTCATCTAACGATTTAAACCAATGAAGATTGAGGCAATATTCTCTGAACTTGCCGTTGAATGATTCTACAAAGGCGTTCTGAGTTGGCTTGCCCGGTTGAATGAATTGCAGTTTGATGGACCTGTCTCTGCTCCAAAAAAACATCGCCTTGCTCGTGAGTTCGGGGCCATTGTCGCAAACGATTGTTTTCGGCCGCCTACCAAGACTGTCCATGAACCGGGTCATCCTGACGCCGGATATTGAAGTGTCGACTAACTGGCCAACACATTCGCGGGTAAAGTCGTCGACAATGTTCAACACGCGGAAGCGACGACCATTTGCTAGCTGATCACTGACGAAATCTATCGACCACCGTTCGTTCGCCCTGGTCGGTAAAACCATCGGCATCCGGGGTCGGGTTAGTTTCTTGCGCTTCTTCGTTCGCACCTGAAGCCCTTCTTCAGAATAGATGCGGTAAGTGCGCTTGGGGTTCTCTACGAGTCCCTCACTGCGGAGCATCGTGTGCAGTGTCGGATATCCATACCTCGGATACTTCTCTGCCAAGGCCTTCATTCTGGTCCTGAGGCATGTGTCATCACGACCGTGACCTTTGTAACGAACCGTCGACCGGGATACTTCTAACAGCCTGCAACCATGACGCTCTGATAGCAATCCGGACTTTATCCAGAACTGCACAACACGTCTTCGAGCTGCAGGCTTTACCACTTTCGCGAGAGCGCCTCCTTCAATGCGGTCTTCTCTAACATCTCATCGGCGAGTAAGCGCTTTAGCTTTGCGTTCTCCGCCTCAAGGTCTCGAAGCTTTTTGGCATCTGATGCTTCCATGCCACCAAACTTCGACTTCCAGGTGTACAAAGTGCCTTCGGCGAAGCCATATCTCCTGGCAAGATCCGCGACAGGCACGCCTGCCTCATGCTCCTTAAGAATCTGAATGATTTGCTCGTCTTTGAATCTGTTTCTCTTCATTTTGGGACCTCCCAGGGTCTACTTTATCGGGAAATCCCATCTTGCTCATGGTCTAGTTTTTGGGGGTAAGGTCACTCGCAGTCGGGGTGAGTTTTGCGCTCCAGGGTCCTGTTTCAAACTATGGTGCCGGTCTCGCCATCATTCTGACGCGAATGTTTCGAGTCAATGACACCATTACCGTCTGCGGTTGTTCCGGCATTGTCAAAGAGATAACACTGGCAACAACCATCCTTGAATCCGAGGATGGCGAGAGGATTGTTATCCCCAACAAGGAGATTGCCGGACAGATCCACCGCAATTCCTTTGAGAACCGGATCGTCGAGGCACAGGTCGGCATCGCTTACGGCGCTGACCCCGAACAGGCGATTGCGGTCATTGAACAGGCGCTTGGGCATATTGATGATGTCAGCACCGAGCCCGGCCCCGTCGTTGGTATCAACAGCTTCGGTGATTCCAGCATTATTCTCGACTATCGCTTCTGGGTACCATCAGAGCGGTATTTCACGACACTGCATGCAGCCAATCTCGCTGTGTTTCGTACCCTGCGGGATAACGGCATTGAGATACCCTTTCCCCAGCGTGAAATCAGGATGCTTCAGGCCTGACATCCGGAGGGGACCCAACTGGCCGAAAATGCCTCAGTCCGGACTGCTGTCTGTAGCGGCTGTCCGCTGGATACCTGCTGTCATCACAAAGCGGAGCGCATTCTCAACCGTCATATCCAACTCGGTCAGCTGATCCTTGTTGACTGCCAGCATGTATCCGCCCAGCTGATAACTCATCGGCAGGTAAACCAGCACACGGCCTTCTTCCAGATTGGGATCGGTAACGAGCCCCACCATGCGAATTCCGTCCGCCACCGTCACCCAGAAAGGACGCCGGGGCTGCTCTCCCCGACGGGTTGCTGCGAGGAAATCCATCAGGTCGCGGATCGTTGAATAGATCGTTTTAACGACGGGTATCCTCGCCATCACGCCGTCATTCAGGCTCACCAACAGCCCCAGCCCGGGTAACCGCATCAGGTATCCAACCCCGGTGAGTAAGGTCACAGCAGCGATCAGTCCCAGCCCGGGAAAGTAGAGCGATTCCCCGCCCAGGGACATGATAATGGAGCCCATCAGCTGTTCGACACTTCTCGCCAGGAAGTAAACCAGGTATAGCGTTAACGCCAGGGGCAGCACGGTCGCGAGACCAAGCAGGAAGGCTTTCCCAAACTGCGGCATCAGATTAATCCTTGGAATTTGATCGACTCCAACCTTAGTCCCTGCTCACCTGTTTGCAAGCCAGTATGCAGGATTATTTCCCGGGAAAGCGCCCGCTTCAGAGAATGCGATTCCGGTGGTCCGCCCAGTAACGGTCCTTCAGCGTGCGCTTGTAGAGTTTGCCGGTTGGCAGACGCGGCAGTTCCTCTTCAAAATCAATGGACCGGGGGCACTTCTGCCTGGACAGGTGCTCTGCACAGAACGCCATCAATTCATCAACCAGCACATCATTGGGTTCGACACCCGGCATGACCTGGACCACCGCCTTAACCTCTTCACCCAGGTCCTCATTGGGCACACCAAAAACCGCCGCGTCAGCCACCTTGGGGTGGGTAATCAGCAGGTTCTCTGTTTCCTGGGGATAAATATTCACACCACCCGAAATGATCATGAAAGTTGACCGGTCGGTGAGATACAGATAACCATCTTCCACATATCCCACATCACCTACCGTGCTCATGGTGCCGTCAGCTGAAGTGGCTTCCCGGGTTTTCTCGTCGTTGTTGAAGTAGCTGAACTCGGTCGCCGTCTTGAACCAGATTTCTCCGGATTCTCCAGGCGGCAGTTCGTTACCGTCTTCGTCCAGGATGTGGAGCTCACCCAGCATCACCTTGCCTACGCTGCCCTTGTGGGCAAGCCATTCCTCGCTGCTGCAGGCAGTAAACCCAAGCCCTTCCGTTGCGCCATAGTATTCGTGGATGATCGGACCCCACCAGTCGATCATGGCTTCCTTGACCTGGATCGGACAGGGTGCTGCCGCGTGAACGGCAATCTCCAGGGTCGACAGGTCTGCCTTCTCCCTGGTTTCTTCGGGTAACTTCAGCATACGGCTGAACATGGTTGGCACCAGCTGGCTGTGCGTTACTCCATACCGCTCGACCAGGTCAAGGTACGCCTCCGGATCAAACTTCTCCATGATGATAACGGTGCCCCCCATTCGAATCGTCAGGCCCGTTGCAGCCTGGGGAGCAGAGTGATAAAGCGGCGCGGGAGACAGATAAATCATATCTTCCCGGTAATGCCAGAGATCGAGCAAAAAGCTGTGCAGTGGCATGGGCTCTGCCGGCGAACGCAGCTCCAGAGGCCTCAGGATGCCCTTCGGCCTGCCCGTTGTACCAGAGGAATAGAGCATTGAGGCGCCCAGGCACTCATCTTCAATCGGCGTATCCGGATAGGACGCCAGCGCCTGCTCGAAGTTAACAATGTTGTCTGCGTTGCCCTCACCGTTAACCACCAGGCATTTCACGATACCCGGGCTTGCTTTGAGGGCCTCCAGGGCGACCGGCAGTTTCTCTGCAGAAGTAATGAGGATCCGGGACTCACTGTTATTCAGTATATAGGCGAGTTCTTCATCCTTGAGGTAGGAGTTGATACAGGTGTAGTAGAGCCCGCTGCGCTCTCCGGCACCGCAGCACTCCAGGTAGCGGTCATTGTTCTCCATGAAGATGGAGTAATGGTCCAGATGTTTCAGCCCATGATCCCGCAACAGGTGCGCCAGGCGGTTACAGCGAGCCTCGTACTCCCGATAACTGACCGCTTCCCCGGAAGCCGCCATGACAAATGCCGGGCGGTCCGGGTGCATTTTCGCGTAATCTCCCCCATACATGGTGCTCTCTCCTCTATAGGCAGCTGTCAGTTGAGTCTAACCTTAGCGACAGGGTCGGCTGCTGGCAATCAGCACCCGTTCAGAGCAACTTGCTGAGCTTGTCCCGGAGATCGGCAATCGCCTGCTTGTCGATTTGCGAGGGGTCAATGGTCAAAGAGACACCGGGCGCCTCGAGGGTGGTGATCTGTCCCTCGTCCTGGTCCACCAGTACACGGTACAACTGCACTTCTTTCGAGAACCCCTTGGGCGTGATCGTCCTGGCGGCAACACAGCGTATCTGATCTTTCACCAGCAGGTAGGTTTCCTCGGAAATATAGACTGTTCCAGGTTCAGCGCTGGACTCAATCCGGCTTGCCAGGTTCACCGGGGAACCGAGGATCGTGTAGTCCATTCTGCTCTCGGTACCAAAATTACCCACCGTGCAGTAGCCCGTATGAATGCCCACCCGGATCGACAGGGGCCGGGTAAAGCCCTGCCGCCGCCAGTGCTCTCGCAGCTCCGCCATCCGGGACTGCATCGCCACCGCCATCTGGATGCACAGCACGGCATCTTCAGTGACGCCATGGGACTTCGGATCACCGAAGAAAATCATCACCGCGTCACCGATGTATTTGTCAATCGTAGCGCCATAGCGAAGCGCTATATCGGTCATTTCACTGAGGTACTCATTGAGCAGGGAAGTCAGGTCCTCTGACTCCATCTGGTCTGTGGTGTCTGTAAAATTGACGATGTCCGAGAAAAAGATCGTCAGCTTCTTCCGCGATGAACTCAAGGTCACATCTTTTTCACCGGAGAAAATCGATTCATAGACCTGGGGTGACAGATATTTCGACAACTTGGTAGAAAGGCTCTGCAGCATCTCTGCCCGGTTTTTCTCCTGCACCAGTTTCAGCTTGTTCTCGCCCTCTTCCTGCACCCGGGCAACCAGCCTTTCCATTCCCGCGAGCATCATATTGAAGGTTTTGGCCAGCGTACCAATCTCGTCATTGCGCTCAATATCAACTCGCTGGCTGTAATCCTCGGTCCGGGTAATCAGCTCTGCAGTGCGCGACAGCACCAGGATAGGGTTCACCAGGTAGTTCGCAATCAGGTAGGCAACAAAGCCAATCACCCCGATCCCGATGATGAGCCCGACGAAAAAGAATCGCTGCAGATTATCAAGCAGAGCAAAAGCAAAATCCTGGCTGCGCGTCAGCTGCAGCACCAGATCAGGTCTGCGATTCAAAGTGACCTGCGCAGAGAGATCATCACTGGCTGTTTCAAGGTCTCGGGAATCTTCCGGGGCCAGCGAGTACTGCTGGTGCTGACTGACCGGCAGCGTTCTCTGCAGCGTCGACAGATCATAGTCAACCACCAGCGCCCCGACAGCAGATCCTGTCAGTGATGACATGACCGGCACCTCATAAAAAACATTGCCGGCGTACTGCTCACCGATAGCCTGGACGCTGGAGGACGCGATAACTTCCCTCGTCTCATCCAGCACAAAAAAGTCACCATCGAGTTTCAGGTCACTTTTCTTGGCGATCAGCACCTCGGTGATCCGCTTGTCCAGGTCCCTTGAAAGCACATCATTCATCACATCCAGGGTGGACATGAACCTCATGTCTTTTTCCAGCACTTCCAGCTGACTGTCTATCTGACTCGCAACGTTCTGCAGCTGGTACTCCAGATCCTCGAAAATCCTGGCACGCATTTCGTTTCGGTAAACATTGCCAAGCAGCAGTACGGTAATGATGTAGGGCGCTACACTCAAAACGGTCACAATCGCGATCGCCTTGGCCCTAAAACTCATGAATGACCCTCATCTGCTCTGTGACCTGGCTTCGTGGCAGATAGGTAATAGCGCCATCGACCCGGGAGACCACCTGAATCAGCGCTTCAATTGAGGCCTGGGTCCCGGGAGGCGAGACGCCCTGGAAATGGCTCTCTATCCAGTACTGATTCAACTGGTCACGGTTCATTCCCAGCACCTCACGTTCGAAAGCCCGGCGAATCTCTACATCCCCGGTGATATTGACAGGGAAAAGCCGCCGGCTGTTGGCAAACTGTCGTTTCCTCAGGAACACGTCACGAATCATTTTCTCTTCAAGCTGATCGATACCGGCCGACACTGATACGACGACCGCATAGTCTTCTGCCCTGGCAGGCCAGGTGAACAGCAGCAGCAAAATGATTACCAGCCTCGTCATCAGAACAGCACCGAGAAAGACGCCTCGAGCTGGTTATCGCCAGAGTCGGAATGCCACTGGTATTCGACCTTCAGGGAAACCGGATACAGCGGGCGATAGCTGTATCCAAGAATAAACACCCGGGCATTCTCGTTGATCCGCTGGTCCCTGAAATACTCGACTCGCGACACCAGCGCGTGCCGCATTGAAAAATGCCACTCACCCTGCACATAGGCTGCTGTTGCATCCTCATCAGGGCCAAAAGCCATATCGTGCTGCGTATGATTGAACTCGGCCTGTACCTTGTAGGGATAACCCGAGTAGCGCGCGTTTAACTGGTAATAGCGGGTTTGGGTATCATCCAGCGCGTCAAAGCGGCCGGCTGCCAATCCGGCTGACCAGTTGTTTCCCCAGTTTTTTTCCAGCGAGGCGCCAAAATGCCGGTCGATGGGGATATTGATGTACTCATCATCCAGATCTTCCGTGACCTGTCCGTAGACATGATAGGTCAGGTCTTCACCGACAGGCAGATAACCATAGACATCAATACCGGAGAGAAACTTGGGAAACATCTCGCGACTGAGCGCTGGATTGGACGTGGTTTCACGCAGCACGTTGATAGGTTGCAGATTCCAGTATCCAATGGGTGTGATCTGCTTGCCCAGGCGAACTGAAACAACGTCGGACGCCTGATAGTCCAGGTAAAGCCGTTCGATTGCGGGAGCCGTGTTCCAGTCTTCCGTATCGTTTTCATAGTCTGCGACATAGAAGTTAACCGACTCGAGTTCCACCATGTAAGAGAAATTCGATACCTGCCCATAGGCGAGCACCGCGATGTCATCCACCACAAACTCTCGAAGGTCATCCCCGGCTTTGAACTCCGTCGAAAAATAACCGCCGATGGTCACGGCATCGGAAATGGAATAACCATGACCAAGTTCATAGTCGGCAGCGGCAGCATTCAATGAGAATGCTGCAATGCAGGCAGACAGGAAGTAAGGACGAAATTTCATAGCGTGCAACATTAACAATTAACCCGGCCCATGCCTTAACTCAGATCAATTTCTCCGTGGAAAGCCGGCGTGCCGGCACCATGTACCGACCCCGACCCGGCTTTCGCCCTGATAGTCGAAACTCTGACTGTCGCTTTCCGCAGCGAGCAACGCTAAAGTAAACAAAAAAAGCAGAACCGATCATGCGATATTTACACCTGCCAAGACTAGCCGCCATCCTGTGTTTCCTGACCTGCCGGCCTGTTTTTGCGGAGGTTCACTGGGTCCTGGGTTCTTTTGAGGAAGCAGGCAACGCTTTCCGGGAAAGGGAACGCGTCATTGCGACATATTCGCTCCCCGCGGCAGTCAGCCAGTCGGACTATCGCTTCCGGGTCGTGGTTCCCGGATCAGAGGTTACCTCAAGGGCTGCCCTTGAGGATCTGGGCTTCAGTCCCTGGCAGACGTCAGAAATCAATCTGATCGATCCGCCTCCCGCGGAAACGATGCCGACGACGGAGTACTATCGGGTACTGGCGTCATTCGTTGATGAACCCAGCGCCAGACTCCTCGCCGACCGCCTCAGGGCAGATGACATGACCTCAATCAGCATCCGTTCTGCGCGGGTCAGGGATCTGACCTTCTTCCGGGTGCTTCAGGGTCCTTACGGGGAAAAGACAACGGCCGCTGCTGGCCTGGATAAATACGGGCTGGGCGAATCCTGGTGGCTGGCCATTGGCGCAATCCAGGATGACCAGGGGTCAGGTTCAGCGGCAACCACCGATGAAGTTCAATCGTCAGCAGCAACGGCTGCAAGCAACGAGGCAAGCGAACCCGTTGCAGTCGCTGAGCCCGCCATGGCAGATGAACCCGTCTACAGTATTTCACCGCCACGCCCCGGCGAAAGCCACCTGGATTACTGCCTGAAGCGAGCCAACAGCATGGAGCGGGCGATTTTCTGTCAAAACAGCCTGTTTAACCGGATTGGCCTTGCGCAGATGCGGGAAGACAACGCCACGGCCGAGAACCTGATCAACTGTATCCGGACGGCAAGGAGCAACTGCCAGAACTGATTGACCCGACAAAGCCAGAAGCAATGCTCGAAACAATGCCCGGAGCAAAGCCAGGATAGCGCAGAGGGGACCCGACGTTATGGCCGAGAAGCCGCTTTTTTCCAAACTGTTTCGCCAATCGCCCGTCGCGGCAATTTCTGATCATATGGCAGTCTGTTCCCGTTGCGCCCAGGCCCTGCCCGGCTACCTTGAAAACGTGCTGAGAGGAGACTGGGACAGTGCTGACCGTCTCATCAAGAACATTCAACAGCTCGAACAGGAAGCTGACGAGCTGAAGAAGCAGCTCCGACTGAATCTTCCCAGAGGTATATTCCTGTCGGTACCACGTGACGATGTACTGGAATTACTCCGCGCACAGGATCAGCTTGCAAATACAACCCGGGATGTTGCCGGCATCATCCTCGGCCGAAAGATGACCTTCCCGGACTCCCTGCATGCTTCACTCATGACCTATGTCGAAAGCAGTTCGATAGCCGCCCGGAAAGCAGAGGAATGCGTACTCGAACTCGATGAAATTCTTCAGGCGGGATTTGGTACCGGGTACATTTCACGACTGGAAACAGCACTTGAAGAGCTCGATGAAACCGAGTCGCAATCAGACAACCTCCAGGTCGCACTCCGCCACGATCTTTTCAGGCTGGAGTCTGGCCTGGATCCGGTGGCCGTGATGTTCCTCTACCGTGTCATTGACCTGATCGGAGATATCGCAGACCACGCGGAACGCGTTGGGAACCGGCTGACACTGCTGGTGGCACGATAGCGCCGGGTAATGCTGCTAGCGGGATGGTGCCGGGAGATGCCGCACCACCTCGCCTTCTTCCATGAAAATAATATCCTCGGCAATATTCGTCGCCAGGTCTCCGATCCGCTCCAGGTTCGATGAGATAGTCAGATAGGAGACACCGGGCGCAATCATCTCGGGCTTCCTGGCCATCACTTCCTGAAGCACCGAAAATGAGCGGGCGTGCAGTGCATCAAGATCGTCATCCATGGCAAGCACCTCGCGGGCTTTCATCGCATCTTCCCTGACCAGGGCATCCAGTACCATGCGCACCATCCGGGAACTGATTTCACTCATCTTCCGAAAGTCCACATCGACCACAACCCGGGGCTTGTCGGCGATAAACTTGACGCGTTCTGCAATATTCACCACCTGGTCACCCATACGCTCCAGGTCGTTATTCACTTTCAGAATAGTAATCACATAGCGCAAATCAGAGGCAACAGGCTGGTGCAGCGCCATGATCTTCAGGCACTCCTCCTCGATATCCACCTCCATGTCGTTGATTCTCCGCTCCGTGGCCAGAATCTCCTCCGCCAGGACCAGGTCGAAGTTCTGCAGCATGACGATGGCCTTGTCACTGGCCTCGACCACCAGTTGACCCAGCTCGGATATCTGTTGCCCGAGCCGACGCAGGTCACGATCAAAATGCTTGGTCATTTCAACATCCTTAGCCGAATCGGCCCGTCACATAATCTTCTGTACGTTGATTCCTGGGGTTAGTGAATACATCTTCCGTATCACCATATTCTACCAGTACGCCATTCTCCAGGAACGCGGTGTATTCAGAGACCCTGGCAGCCTGCTGCATATTGTGGGTCACAATGACGATGGTGTAGTTCTCTTTCAGTTCAAACAACAGGTCTTCAATGCGTGCTGTCGACACAGGGTCCAGCGCCGAGCAGGGTTCATCCATGAGAATGATCTCCGGCTCCATCGCCAGCGCACGGGCAATACACAGCCGCTGCTGCTGACCACCTGACAGGTTCAGGGCTGAGTCCTGAAGACGATCCTTGACCTCGTCCCAGAGCGCTGCCTGTTGTAATGCCTTTTCCACTCGCTCATCCATATCCCCGGAAAAACCGTTGATCGTAGGTCCCCAGGCGACATTTCGATGAATCGACTTTGGGAAAGGATTAGGTCGCTGGAACACCATGCCAATCCTGCGGCGCAAATCGACCGGGTCCGCATTCACAAGATTGACATCGCCAAAGGTCACCGTACCGGTGAGCTCGCAGCCAGGGATAAAATCATTCATGCGATTTAACGAACGCAGCAGGGTACTCTTGCCACATCCTGAAGGCCCAATGATCGCCGTTATCTTTTTCTCGTAGATAGGCAGTGACACATTGCGAACTGCGAGCTCTCCCGAGTAGCTGATACACACATCATCAATATCTAGAATGACGCCGGTTTTATCGTCCTGCATTGCTCTGACTTCCTGTTTATCGGGTGCCGCGATTGCGGATGTACACAGCAAGCGCATTCATCATGAGCAGGACGACCAGCAGGACAATAATCCCTGCCGACGCAAGTTCATGAAACTCCTGCTGGGGACGTGAGGTCCAGTTAAAAATCTGAATGGGCAGTGCCGTAAACTCATCCATGGGTCCTTCGGGGATGAAGGTAACATAGGTCAGGGCCCCTATCATGATCAACGGCGCGGTTTCACCAATGGCACGGGACAGCGCCAGGATGATACCGGTCAATATACCGGGCATCGCCGAGGGAAGCACATGCGCCTTGACCACCTGCCAGCGAGTCGCTCCCACGGCATAGGCAGCCTGGCGGAGGGAGGATGGCACCGCCCGAATGGCTTCCTTGGCAGCAATGATAATCACCGGCAAGATCAGCAGACTCATGGTCAGGGCCCCCGAAATGACACTTCGTTCCAGGGCAAAGAACCTGACAAAAATAGCGAGACCAAGAATCCCGTACACGATGGAGGGCACGCCCGCCAGGTTTGCTATGTTGATATTGATGAACTCGGTCACCCTACCCGGCCGGGCGTATTCTTCCAGGTAAACCGCGGCCAGGACCCCTACCGGAATCGCGATCATCGCCGTCATGGAAACCAGCCAGAGGGTCCCGGCGAGGGCCGACTTGATGCCCGCTTTTTCCGGGAACCGGGAGGGGAAACTGCTGAGAAACTGTCCATCAAGCCAGGGAAGCCCGATCACGGAAACCTGGTAAAGCAGAACGACAAGTATGACCACAGCCAGGCCGGTGACAGTCAGGCAGAAACCCTTAAAAACAGCAGCCTTGCGATGCCGCCAGGCGAGGTTTGACTCGGCGGACGAACTCATTCGTAAACCTCCTGAAAACGCTTCATGATGCTGTTTGCCGCAATATTCAGCACCAGTGTGATCAGGAACAGCACCGCTGCAACCGCAAACAGGGTCTGGTAGGTCAAGGTGCCTGCGGGTGTATCGCCGAGTGAAACCTGAACAATGTAGGCGGTCATGGTCTGGATACTTTCGAGCGGGTTCAGGGTGAGATTGGGCGTCGCACCTGCGGCCAGGGTCACCGCCATGGTCTCGCCGATTGCCCGGGAGATCGCCAGCACAAACGCGGCAAAAATACCCGACAGGCCCGCCGGTAGAACGACCCGGGTCGTCACTTCAAAAGAGGTTGCACCGAGCGAGTAGGCTCCTTCCCGCAGGCTGGCCGGTACCGCACGAAGTGCATCGTCACACAGCGATGCAACCATCGGCAGCACCATGATCCCCACCACGATCGCCGCGCTCGCCGCATTGAATACATGGGTTTCAGGCAGAAAAATCTTGATGATCGGGGTCACGAAAGTCAGCGCGAAGAAACCGTATACGACGGTTGGAATACCGGCGAGCACCTCGAGCACTGGCTTGAGCATTCGCCGGGTCTTGTCGCTGGCGTATTCACTCAGGTAGACAGCGCTCGCAACGCCAATTGGCAAGGCAACCAGAGAGGCGCCAACAACAATGAGCATGGTGCCGCTGAGCAGTGGCAGAAGGCCATAGGACTTGGGTTCAAGCAGCGGTGTCCACAGCGTGCCAAACAGGAACTCAGTGACCGGCACCTGCTTCAGGAAGCCGTAGGTCTCAACAGCCAGCACAACAATCACAGCGATCGTTGTCACTACCGATATCGCCGCACAAAGGAAGAACAGAATTTCCAGGAGCTTTTCGGAGTAGCGGATGTGTGATTGCTTCATGGTCAGAGCTGCCTGAATGTCTAGAATTCTTTAGCCAGGTTGGCTACCGAAGCGTTCTCTCCATAAGCGGTTCCCGTTTCGCGCTGGGCGACCCGTTCACGTGCCTTTTGATAGGCGACTTCACTCATCGTGATATACCCGACTTCCTCAGCCAGCTCGCCGGCATGTTCGAGATAGAACTCAACAAATGCAGCCACAGCAGGGTCATCCAGCGATGTGGGATTAATATACAGATAAACGGGTCGAGAAAGCGGCGCATAGACACCACTGTTGATGGTTTCATGCGTCGGTTCGACCGGCCCTTCGCCGCCGTCCACCGGTACAACTTTCAGTTTGTCCTTGTTCTCAATATAGTAGGCGAAACCGAAGTAACCCAGGGAATATAGATCACCAGAAATGCCCTGGACCAGCACATTGTCATCCTCACTGGCCGTAAAATCAGGCCGCGATGCCTGCTCTTTGCCATTGATGGCCTTGGTAAAGTAATCAAACGTGCCTGAATCCGTCCCCGGGCCATAAAGCCGAATCTCTTCTGCAGGCCAGCCTTCACGAACATCCGCCCAGGTTCTGACCGTCGTATCAGGCTTCCAGATGGCATTCAGCTCGGCCACCGTCAGGTGATCAACCCAGTCATTCTCAGGGTTTACCACAACGGACAGGCCGTCATAGGCAATCGGCAGTTCTATAAATTCGATACCCGCTGCCACTGCTTTTTCCATCTCGCTGGGTTTGATGTTCCTGGAAGCGTCGTTAATATCTATCTCGCCCGCTATGAACTTCTTGAAACCACCACCTGTACCAGAGACGCCAACGGTCACCCTGACACCCGGTGCCACGGCGTTGAACTCCTCGGCTACAGCCTCGCTGATGGGGAAAACCGTACTTGATCCATCGAGCCTGACTTTTCCGGAGAGTGCCTGGCCTGCCTGGTTCCCCGATTCGCCCTGTGACGCCGAGTCACCACCACAACCAGCCAATACCAGGGCTGCACCTATCGCCAGCAGTAAATGTCTCATTTCGGATCTCCCTTTTTTGATGCCGCGTATTACAAGCACCTTTGGTTAAGATTCGTTAAAGACAAGTTAAAGTTAGCCGGCGGCTCGTCATGCGCTGGCTGCAGGGATGCAAAGGCCTGCCGATACCGGGCCAACAGGGAGATTCTTCCGCACCATCCCGGCCCCTTGCGGGAATCGCTGAATAATCATTGTGTGATCATTGTGTAAAGATCTGGCTGAAACCCATGTGGATCTTTACATCCGTTTCACAACACGACACCCGTTTCACAGCACGAGTTTCAACCCAGCGGTAGCCCTGGGGTCGAGACTCCTAAAAACACCTTGTAAAATCAACAGCTTGATACTCGTTCGACTCGCTGTATTAAGGTTTAACGCAGCCTTAACGATTTCTTTATAAATATTTCTTAACTTGCCCCCGTTGTCAGCGGACAGATCAACAGACCAGGCATGGGCTTGCCTGATGATTTCTGACCGAATAGGTCACAAGAAACTCGTTATATCGAATAACGCATTACCTGCCGTAGCGTCGAGTCAGGACCGGGATCCGTTCCTGCGACTTAACAATGATGGATAACAGCAATG
>JAQCAK010000014.1 GCA_027621895.1 Pseudomonadota bacterium
AGGTAGTAAAAATGGCCAAGCAAAAGCAGGACGAGGCGTCCAAACACGAACAGCGTCGGAAACTGGAAGAAGACACGCGGGCTTTTCTGAAGTCCGGTGGTGAAATCCAGAATATCCCGACGGGTCTGTCGGGCGTCGATTCTACAAAACCTCGAACCCAGCATATCAAGCTCGGTAACAAGTAGACCTCCTGTTTGGACCCTGCCTGGCCGGGGTCAGCGTCTACAACGCTTTCGACAACGCTTTCGGCACAGCATTTCCCAGGATGTCCGGGTTCACCGGGCATGGGGGATATGCGCTGTAAAGGCCCTGACCTGTTGCGATTCTTATTGATCCGACGGGCTTGCAGCACAACTCGCATTGCTATCTAATGAGCGCCTTTTTTGACCTGGGACGGCGGAAGAATGTCGTTGTTTGTACAAAAGTTTGGCGGTACTTCAGTCGCCACAATACCCCTGATCGAGAACGTGGCGAAACGCGTTATCAATGCCCGTGAGCAGGGCCATGATGTAGTGGTCGTCGTTTCGGCCATGGGGCATGAAACTGATCGGCTGGTAGAACTCGCAGAAGAAGTTGATTACCAGGGTCTGGACGGGCGGCGTGAAATGGATGTGCTGCTGTCGACCGGGGAGCAGGTAACCATCTCCCTGCTGGCGATGATGCTCATGAAACATGGAGTCAGGGCCAGGTCCTTTACCGGTCGCCAGGCAGGAATTGTCACGGATGTTGAGTACACTCGCGCACGTGTTCTGGATATCGATTCAACGAGACTCAAAGCCGAGTTGGAGCAGGGCGTGGTTCCCGTCGTGGCCGGTTTCCAGGGAACAGACGAGCAAGGCAATATCACGACACTGGGCCGAGGCGGTTCTGACACAACCGCCGTTGCGCTGGCTGCGGTGCTCAAGGCAGACGAATGTCAGATTTACACTGACGTGGAAGGCGTTTTCACCACTGACCCCCGGGTAGTAGAAGAAGCCAGATGCCTGAAGCGAATTACGTTTGAAGAAATGCTGGAACTCGCGAGCCTGGGTTCCAAGGTGTTGCATTCGCGAGCCGTGGAGTTCGCGAGCAAATACCAGGTACCGCTGCGCGTTCTGTCGAGCTTTTCCGATGCGTCGGGCACACTGATCACAAATGAGGATGAATCAATGGAACAACCCATAATCTCGGGTATTACGTTTACCAGGGATGAAGCCAAGCTGACCATGCTTGGCGTCAAGGACGTGCCCGGTATCGCTTCGGCTATCCTGGGTCCGATCAGCGATGCCAACATTGAAGTAGACATGATAGTCCAGAACGTTGCGGCGGATATGAGCACTGACTTCACGTTCACGGTGCGGCGCGAGGATTACACGCAGGCTATGGGGATTCTGGAAAATATCGCGAAAAGCATTGATGCCAGAGAGGTCACGGGAGACAATAAGATTGCAAAATTGTCCATGGTCGGCGTTGGAATGAGATCACACGCCGGTGTGGCCAGCAAAATGTTCCGGGTGCTGGCAGACGAGTCCATCAATATCCAAATGATATCAACGTCTGAAATCAAGATCTCGGTAGTCATCGCTGAAAAGTATCTGGAACTTGCTGCCAGGGCATTGCATTCTGCGTTCGATCTCGTTGAGGAAGACAAGTAACGGGAGTTACGCTGGCGTAACACGTCGGAGCAAAAGGAAAGGACTAGAGCATGTTGATACTCACCCGGCGAGTGGGCGAAACCCTGATGATTGGGGATGAAATATCCGTGACGGTACTGGGTGTGAAAGGCAACCAGGTCAGGATCGGTGTTAACGCACCGAAAGACGTTGCCGTTCACCGGGAAGAAATCTACCAGCGAATCCTGGCAGATGATGGCGATGACGAACCAGGCTCGCCGGCGTCCTGAGTCGCCATCCTCCACTGAAATCCAGCCTCATCGCTGAACCCGCCCCTGCACAGGTCCATCCTGGTCCGTAAACCTGACCTCTTGAAATTCTGCCCGTTTGAAACCTGCTCTCCAGAAGCTCACGGGTTCGGTTGGGCTAACCAGCGACAGTGACCTGCCTGACCAGATTGAAGTAACCGCGGGGAAACTGCACACCATCGTAGTAACCCTTTTTCACCAGCAGTTCATGCAGTTCGCGCAGCCGGTAAATCGGTACTGATGCCAGCATATGATGCTCCAGGTGATAGTTCAGGTCATGATCGGCAACCAGTAACTTTTCCAGCCAGTTGATATGAATGGTCCGCGTGTTCATTCGGGGGTCCAGGTCATACAGGTCTGGAACGGCAGCGTGCTCGGCAACCTGCCGGATTCGGGTGATCAGCATGTGCGTGGTCATAAACGCGATGATCCAGAGCGCGTAGAGTACCGGTTGACCGATGGCGATGAAGAACGCCAGCAAGGCCGCGTTAACCCCCCCACTTCGCAACAGCGTTTTCCGTGTGGCGGGTCGGAGCTTGTCAAGGTTGAGCAGTGATCGTCCGATTGACTTGATGCGCCGCCATCCCAGCTGGCCGGTCAGGTCGCGGATAACTTTACGCCTGAAACTGGTGGTGGAAACGGGGTATGCCTGGTAGTTCTTCAGGTCAGGATCGTCAGTCGTTCCCGCCTGCCGGTGATGTTCAAGGTGCCCTTTCATGTAGGCGTCCTTGTCAGAGAAAACCCAGTAACCGGAAAGCCAGGTACCGACAAACTCATTGACCCGTGGGGATGAAAACAGTGTCTTGTGACCGGTTTCATGCATCAGTACTCCCAGGGCCATCTGTCGACCACCCATCACGATGATGACAAGAAGATAGACAACAGGATTGGGGAACAGCGCTGCCAGCGTGAACAGGGCAGTGATCACAGCCCAGTCGTAGAGCACGATACCCGTGGCACGCAAGTCGCTCTTTCGCGTGACGCGGGCCAGTTCCTCAGGCGTCAGAATATCGCGAATATTGCTCATCAGGGTCTCCCTCGAGTTGGTTCACCTTTGAATGTCGTCCCGGTCTTTCCTATTCCCGCCTGGTACCAATCGACGGTGTAAGCCTGGCCAGGACAAGTATAGAACGTCTGAAATCGGTAGTGTAACACCCGGGTCAGCGTGTGGCCGCGACCTGGTTTCTTCCGCCTTTCTTGGCGGCGTACAGGGCCTTGTCTGCGGCCTTCAGCACCTCATCGGGCGAGGCCCCGTGGCGGTGATCCGCGACGCCGATGGAAATGGTCACAGAGACGCGTTTGTCCGCGGTGCGAAATGACCCTCGCTGGCGCTGCTTGCGGCTGGCTTTATCGTCCTCCTGTTGCCGGTCGGACTGGCGGATGACCATCTCATAGGCCTGGACAGCTTTGCGGACCTCGTCCAGGAAAAAACAGGCGTCTTCCTGGTGGGTTCGGGGAAAGATGATGGTGAATTCCTCTCCACCATATCGATAGGCCCTGCCGCCTCCCTGCACGCCGCGCAGTCTTGATGCCACCATCGCCAGTACCTGATCGCCGATGTCGTGACCGTGGGTATCGTTGAATTTTTTGAAATGATCGACGTCAAGCATCGCCACGGTGTACTGGCTGCCCAGCGTCAGAAAGTGCTCATTCAGTGCCCGGCGGTGTGGCAGCCCCGTGAGTTCATCCCGGTACGCCATGTTGTAGGAATCGCGAATGATGCTTGCCGCCAGGTACAGGCTGCTGGCCATGATAAAAATTTCAAACGCGTGAGCGGCCGTCAGGCTGATGCCGGTGATCAGCCCCATCAGTGCCGTGGTCATTCCCTGACTGATCGGGGTGGTATCGAATCCCATGCGGATCACACAGCCGATCAGGCTGATCAGCAGCAGCATCAGGACGACCTGGGGAAATGGCAGTGTGTCCAGCCACAGGCCTGCCTGCCCCCCCAGCGGGTCCAGCCATTCGGCAGGGATGGGTTTGCCGATCTGTATCCAGTAGACCGCTCCTACAAACTGTACTGCCAGCAGTAGCAGACGTCCCACCCCCCAGGCTGTCCAGATGCCGCGTTCACGGTACAGGCAGATCAGCAGGATGTTCAG
The DNA here is from genome assembly GCA_027621895.1 of Pseudomonadota bacterium. Classification (GTDB taxonomy): domain Bacteria; phylum Pseudomonadota; class Gammaproteobacteria; order Pseudomonadales; family Azotimanducaceae; genus UBA9659. Next base: position 4,003 of record JAQCAK010000014.1, read on the forward strand.
TGGTATCGCACCGGCCAGGATAAACGTGGTGATGGAAATCCAGGCGTCCTGCTCCCTGACCCACAGCGCAAAAACCAGCAGGCAGCAGACCAGGAAGACCCGCGACCGGTTGTAGGCAAGAGACAGGGTGGCGGCTACCGTCAGGCAGATACCCGGCCCCAGTAGCCACAGCAGGGCGGGTGGCTCGGGCAGCCAGGACAGGTTCAGCGCAACCACGCTGACCGCAATCAGGAACGCCGCGGGGATAATGAGGTGACCGACTCCTCGTTGCAGGACGCTGATAATCGCCCTCCTTCTGCCGGGCAGCGTGTCTAGTAGGAGATCGCGGTGGCCAGGGTCTTCCAGCGTCCGCCGTCCACCACCGAGAGTACCGATTCACTGACACCCTTGTGGTCACCGGGTCCGAATTGAATGCGATAGCCGAACAGGTCAGTGTAATCGGTAACTGATTCCACGGCGCTGATGAAGGAGTCGCGGGTCAGTTCGCGTCCGGCGCGCTCCAGCCCTTCGATGACCAAATCAGCCGCCCGGTAACCTTCCATGGCGGGAACGCCGGGTTCCTCACCGTAGATGGACTGGTAGCGGTCGATCCAGTCAATGACCGGGGCTGGCAGATCGTCATCCCTGTACAGTCGCGCCATGTGTACGAAGGCATGGTATCCCTCGCCTGAGCCGCTTTCCTGTTGCGCGACGACCTGGCCGTAGGCTGCGTTGTTGCCCACGAATGCCACGTTGAAATCCATTTTCCGGGCCGTTTCCAGGATCAGGATGGTATCCCGGTGAATGGTGCCCATGAAGACAACATCGCAGCCAGCGTTTCGCAGTCGGATGATAGACGCGGTGAACTCCGACTCAGTCGGTTTGTGAGCACTGACACCGACCAGTTCCCGGCCCATTGCCCTGAGCTGGTCCTCGGCACCCTCGAGAATTTCCTGGCCATAGTCCGTGTCCTGATAAATGACGCAGGGTTTCTCCTTGCCGACTTCCTCCAGGAAATACTTCACGCCGGCACGAATTTCATCGTAGTAGATGCCCCGCTGGGCGAACTTCAGGTCGTGATAAGGTTCGACCATGCTCCGGGAACCCGTGAGCGGGAACATGTTGGGTACCCCGGCCTTGAGCTGCTGGGTCAGCACCGCGTTGTTGGTGGGAGTACCCAGTCCCAGCACCATGGCAAAGATCCGGTCCCGATTGATGAGTTTGTTGGCGGCCTGAATGGCGCGGGGAATCTGGTACTGGGTATCCTCTACGATGAACCGGATCTGGCGCCCGTGAACGCCCCCTTCGGCATTCGCCTCATCGAAACGCATTCGCGCACCGTTGATGGAGCCGACACCCCAGATGGCGACTGGACCTGACAGGTCCGTATGGGAACCCAGTGCGATCTCTGTGTCCGTGACGCCCTGGGTAGGGGGCAGCGTCGATGTCTCCGCGGCGGGGCTGCTGTCACTTCCGGTCCCGGCTGTTTCGGTCTCGCCACTGCAGCCGGACAATCCAGCCAGCAGAACAGCCGCGAGGGCCAGGACAGGGGAGACCGGAAACTTTTTGTCAGTACATTTCATTGATCAGACTCGCGTATTTTTCGTTGACGACTTTCCGCTTCAGCTTCATGGTCGGGGTCAGTTCTTCGTCCTCCGGGTCCAGCAGCTGATCGATGAGTCGGCATTTTTTGATGGTTTCAACCCGCGCAAAACGTGTGTTGACCTGTTCGATCTCATTCCAGATGAGCGTCTTCACCGCGTCAGTGTGACACAGGCTTGTGTAGTTAGTGAATGGCACATCCATATCCTGGGCGTACTTGGTGACGTTTTCCTGATCGATCATCACCAGGCACGTGAGATAGGGGCGCTTGTCTCCCACCACGACCGCATCGGAAATATAGGGTGAAAATTTCAGCTGGTTTTCGATTTCGCTGGGGGTAATGTTCTTGCCGCCGGCGGTGATGATGATGTCCTTGAGACGGTCGATGACATAAATGAAACCGTCCTCATCGATGCGTCCAACATCACCGGTGTACAGCCATCCCTGGCGGAATGTCTCACTCGTTTTCTCCGGCTTGTTCCAGTAGCCCTGAATGACCCCAGGACTCTTCAGCAGGATCTCTCCTTCATCGGACAGTTTGACTTCTGCATCCGGCGCCGCCTTGCCGACGCTGCCGATCCGGTTTGCGCCCGGCAGATTGGCCGTGATCAGCCCGGTGCATTCAGTCTGTCCATAGACTTCATACATGGGTTTACCCAGGGACCAGTACCAGTCAATCAACTCAGGGGCGATGGGCGCCGCAGCCGTTGAAAGCCAGCGACAGTCGTCGATACCCAGCAGCCTCCGGATGTTCCTCAGGACCAGCAGTTCAGCAAGAAAAAAAGCGATCCCGAGAAACAGGGGTGGCCTGCTGTTTTGCTTCCGATAGGCGGCCACCCGTTCGCCAAGTGATGTAGCGACCCGGTACGCGAAACGTCCGAGGGCCGTACCTTCCTTCAGCTTGATCGAAATGGTGCTGTACTGCTTTTCCCAGACCCGGGGAACAGCGAAGTGGATGGTTGGAGAGACTTCCTGCTGGTCTTCGAACACGGTTTCCACATCTTCGACGATATTGACGACGGAGCAGGATTCGATCACGGCAAAGGTATAAAACATCCGGCCGGCAATGTGTGCCAGTGGCAGGAAGGCGATCTGCTCATCGTCCGGATAGATGCCGTAGATCCGCTGCAGCGTAATGACCATGAAGAGCATGTTTCTCTGGCTGATCATCGCGCCCTTGGGTGGTCCGGTCGTGCCTGATGTATAAGTCAGGGTCAGCAGATCCTCAGGATCTGCCCCCTCGATAGCTGATTTCCATGCGTCCGGATGATCCTCTCCCCAGGCGTCTCCGAGCGCGAGCAGTGCTTCGAAACTGATGCACATGTCGTCATGGAAGTTTCTCAATCCCTCCATGTCAAAAATAATGATCTTCTCAAGGGTTGGCGTCTGGTCTCTGACCGCCAGTATTTTATCCAGTTGTTCCTCGTCTTCTGCAAAATAGAACCGGGTTCCGCTGTCATTGACGAGATACTCAACCTGGTTCGCCGCGTCTGTCGGGTACACGCCATTGGTAATGCCGCCGGCGCAGACGATGCCAAGATCAGCGAACAGCCATTCCTTGCAGACCTCTGCGGCAACAGAGCAGACGTCTCCCCGGTTGAGCCCCAGTGCCAGCAGTCCCAGGCCCGCTCGTCTGGCATGGTCGCCATAGTTCGCCCAGGTATATTCGTTCCAGATACCAAAGTCCTTTTCCCGCAGCGCGACCCTGGAGCCGTACCGGGTCACCCGGTCCCAGAACAGGGCCGGCACCGTATCGAAGCCATCGACCCTGACGACAGGTGGAGCCTGACTGGCGTCTACCTCATGGCTGGACTCGAATTGCTTCATCGCCAGGTTTTCCTCTGCTTCCAGCGGCGTCGGCCACGCACCCCTTCATCCCGGATCCCAAGGTAAAACTCCTGGATATCTGTTGCGGATTTCAGTTTTTCACAGGTGTCTTCCATGACGATTCGGCCAACTTCCATCACGTAACCATAGTGGCCGATGTCCAGCGCCATCCTTGCATTCTGCTCGACCAGCAGAATCGTCATCCGCTGTTCGTCATTGACTCTCACGATAATGTCCGCAATCTCGCTGACGAGGCGCGGGGACAGGCCGAGGGAAGGTTCGTCCAGCAACATCAGGGTCGGCCTGAGCATCAAGGCCCGGCCGATCGCCAGCATCTGCTGCTGGCCACCGGACAGGTAGGCTGCCTGCTGCCTGGCCTTGTCCTTCAGGACCGGGAAATAGTCGAAAACCCGCTCGATGTCCTGTGCGATATCAGGATCGTTTCGCGAGAACGCGCCCATCTGCAGGTTTTCTTCCACCGAGAGAAACGGAAACACCTCGCGGCCCTCGGGCACATGGCCGATACCCAGGCGGGCGACCCGATCAGGATCATATCCCTGGATACTCTCGCCGTTAAAAGTAACGCGGCCTTTCTGGGGTTCCATGGCGCCGCTGATGGTTTTCAGCACGGTGGTTTTGCCCGCACCGTTGGCGCCCAGCAGGACTGAAATTCGACCGGCCTCGACATTCAGGCTGATGCCGCGTATGGCCATGATGGGGCCATAGTAGGTTTCAATGTTGGTCAGTTCCAGCAGCGCCATGTCAGTCTCCGAGGTACGCCTTGAGAACGTCCGGATGGGACTGGACGGCTTTGGGATCACCGACTGCCAGCAGCCTGCCGTCCGCCAGTGCCATGACTCGATTTGATGTCATTGAGACAAGGTTCATGTCGTGCTCCACCATGATGATGGTGATACCCAGTTCCTCATTGATATCTTCAATCTGGAATGCAAGATCATCGGTTTCCTCAGGATTCAGCCCCGAGGAAGGTTCATCCAGCAGCAGCAGTCTGGGCCTCATACACAGCGCCCTGGCAACCTCGACCATTTTCCGGACGCCATAGGGCAGGTTGGCAATGACCTGGTGCCGATAGTGCTGCAGGTCCAGCAGGTCAATGACATCTTCCACATCTTTTCGGAAGTCCAGTTCCTGCCTGCGAACTCGAGGCAGAAACAGCAGTTCCTCGATCAGTGATGTGCGGCGATGGACATGCTGGCCGATCAGCAGATTTCGCAGGACGGTCTCCTGCTCGAACAGCTCGGTATTCTGGAATGTTCGGGCGATCCCCAGTTCTGCAATCTGGTGGGTCGGGACCCGGCTGATGTCCCGACCATCAAACTCGATCCGCCCCGAATCGACATCGTAGATTCGGCTGATGAGGTTAAACAGGGTCGTCTTGCCGGCCCCGTTAGGCCCGATGATGGAAAAGATCTCCCCGGTTTCCACGGCAAAGGAGACGTCTTCAACCGCGTGGACACCCCCGAATGCGAGAGAGAGGTTGCTGGCAACCAGCAGGCTCATCGCAGCCGCTCCGTGCGAAGGTAGCTGCGTTGCCGCTTGTGGGTTGCGCGTCGATAAAGCGGAAACAGTTCGAAGTAACTTCGAATCTTGAGCCAGCGGCCGTGGATGCCGAGGGGCTCATAAATCAGTACCAGAACCAGTATCAGACCAAAGATCCCCGGCTCCAGCCCGGGAATCCTGGCGATGATGCCCGGCAGGTAGTCGCGCAGGATCGCGATGCCCTGGGGCAGCAGGCCGATAAAAATCGCCCCGTAGATGACACCGTGCAGTGAACCCAGGCCACCCACAACCACCATGAGCAACAGCTGGATGGACGTCAGCAGTGTGAAACTGTCGGGCGCCAGATAGCCGATCTTGTGGGCCAGCAGGCCACCGGCAAGCCCTGTAAAACCCGCAGAGATCGCGAAAGCCAGCGACTTGGTGTAGGCCAGGTGGATGCCCATGCTCTCGGCCGAGATTTCCGAATCGCGAATGGCCGTCATGGCCCGACCGGTCGGGGAGCGCAGCAGGTTGATCGCTACCAGCAGACTCAATACCAGGATCAAGAGGCAGAAATAATAGAAATAGACAGGTGTCTCAAGCTCAAGACCCGCCACGTGGGGGAGTTCAACCATCATGCCGCGGAATCCACCGGTCACGGATTCCCAGTGGATCAGCACCTGCTCGACGATGATGGCGAATGCCAGGGTGGCCACGGCCAGATAGATTCCTGTCATGCGCAGGGCAGGAACCGCGATGACACCACCGACCAGGGCTGACAGGAGCATGGCACAGGGCAATGAAAGCAGAAATGGCCAGCCCTGTGACAGGAACCAGGCATGACTGTAGGCACCAATGGCCAGGAATGCGGCATGACCCAGGCTGACGAGTCCGGTGTAGCCGGTCAGCAGCATGAGCCCGATGCCGGCGATGGCATAAATGAACACCAGGGACAGTTCACCCAGGTAGAAATCTGACAGGACCAGGGGGGCACCCGTAATGACGATTCCCAGCAGGGCATACCAGAAAACCTGCCCCCCATGCCTGAAAAGCTGGATGTCCTGGTAATAATGTGTTTTCCGGACAAAGCGCATGTGAAACCGTTACACCTTTTTCTGCTGCATGGTCGCGAAGATGCCCTGTGGCCTGATGAGTAGCATGATCAGCAGAATGATATAGGCACTGACATCCGAAAAACCGGTGGGCAGGTAAAGCCCCGCAAACTGTTCAACAACGCCGATCAGCAGGCCACCGAGAATGGCACCCGGCAGTGAGCCGAAGCCGCCGACGATGGCTGCTGCAAAGGCCTTGATGCCGATAAATCCCATTTGTGGATCAATGAGCGATACGGGCGCTACCAGGATGCCGGCGACCGCGGAAATGGAGGCGGAAATTCCCCAGACAATGGCATAGATCCGCTTGACCGGAATCCCCACGTAAAAAGCGGCCAGCTGGTTCTGGGATGCTGCCTGCATGGCGATACCCAGTCGGGTAAAGCGGAAGAAACAGTACAGCAGCGCGCAGAGCAGGGCGGTGCCAATCATGATCACCAGATTTTCATAGCCAAGAATGACGCCGTTCAGATCGATGACGCCACCGGCGTAGGGTGTATTCAGTGAGCGGGGCTCATTCCCCCAGCTGGCGCCGGCGATCGCCCGCAGAATGAAACCCAGTCCGATCGTCAGCATCAATACAGAGAAGTGCGGCTCGCCGATCATGGGACGAAGCAGCAGCCGCTCGGTAATCACCCCAATCAGCGCCATGGTCGCAATGGTCGCAAGGACCGCGATCACAAAGGGGAATTCCAGCACGTTGGCATAGGTATAAGCGAAAAAGGCCCCCATCATCATCAAATCGCCCTGGGCGAAGTTGACCATTTCGGTCGCTTTATAAATCAGTACAAAACCCAGCGCGATCAGGCCGTAGACACAGCCCTGGGAGATGCCACTGATCAGCAGTTGAAGTATTTCCACAGGACCGTCCCGGTGCCGATGATGGGTTTAGGTCTGGCGGTTCCGGTGCTGATGCACGGCCGCGGCGATTGCAGCCATTTTTTTGCCGTCAGCGGTGCCGCGCCCGGGAATGGGGGCAGGCGTCTCTGGAACGCCCATCGTGGCGATCACCCTCGACATCAGCATAGTGGCCAGCACCAGCATCGTCAGGAAGACGAAAACAACGCCCATCCCGTAGACAGCCAGTTCAATACCCTGAGATACCAGTGGTGACATTTGCCAACTCCCGTAAACTGGGCAGAGTATAACAACGAGGCCGGAATGAAGCGAAGCACGGGGAGGCAGACTGGTCTGTGAATAGCCGGATCGAAAAGTGGAACGAGCGGTACGCCGGATCAGCGTTGACCTGGTCAGCAGGCCCCAATCTGACGGTGCGGGAACTGGTGGAACCACTTGCTCCCGGGTGCGCGCTGGATGTGGCCTGCGGTGAAGGCCGTAATGCTCTCTGGCTGGCAGAGACGGGCTGGACAGTGGATGCTTTCGACTTTTCGCCCGTCGGCATTGAAAAGGCGCTGCGGATTGCAGAGCGCCGTGGTGCCAGCGTGAACTTTCTGGTGGCAGATGCGCTTGGGCTTGATGCTGCCGGTCCGGCACTCATGCCTGCCAGTTATGATCTCGTTGTGGTTGCGTTCCTGCATACTCCCCCGGCGGAACGCAACCAGTGGTTGCCGGCGGTCATCAGCCGGGTCAGGCCGGGCGGACATTTTCTGTACATCGCTCATGATCCCGACAATATGATTCACGGGACCGGTGGCCCGCAGGATCCTGCGCTGCTGGTGTCCGCAGAGGAGCTAACCACCTGGCTGCCGGGTTGGCAGATCATCGAGGCGGGTACCAGGAAACGCCTGACGACGGTGGAGTCCGGCCACGGTGAGCAGGGTCGGGAGGCGATCGATACGGTGGTGTTTGCGAAGCGTCCGGATACGCAAAACTGAGACCGGGGAGTATGTTTCCCTGATGGTGATTCCCCTGAAAGCCCTGCCGACATTGCGATGGTTGCGCTGGCTGATCTGTACAGTCCTTTTTGCACTGCTGCTCTGGCTGCAGGCGTTGCTGAAAACTGACCTCATCATTGCCGACTGGCTATACGCAATTGAAGGCAATAGCTGGTCTTTGCGGAGTGCCTGGTTCACGAAAACACTTATTCATGAAGGTGGGCGTCAGCTGAGGCGGTCATTCGAAGATCAAAGCGGGCACCCGTGGTCATCCAGCAGTGAGTGATGAGTTGTCAGCAACAGCAGCCTGAGCAATCCCAGCAGTATCGTGAATCCGATTGTCAGCAGCAGGAAAAAGCCGCTGCTGATCAGCAGATGGGGATGTTTCCGATGCAGGTTCACAGCTGTTCCGTGGCTTGTCGAGACTGCCTGGAAAGGCGAATGAACCGGTTTCGACCCTGCTCGGCAAGCAGGATATCGTCGCCCACGAAAGCAATGCTTTGTGGCGATGCCAGTGATTCTGCGATCACTTTCAGCTCAGCATTTTCGTCTTCAAGATAGAGCAGCCTGCCGAGGTGGCGGCGGTCCTCGGTGATCCAGATGCCGTCGCTGGATTCATTGCAATAGAGATAGCCCGGTTTAGTGAGCCCCTCGATGATCGGAAGAGCCTCGCCGTTGTTGAGCAGATGATAAACAGTGCCCAGGTTTTTTTCGGTGTAGTAGATCCGGTTGTTGCTGGCGACACACAGGCCCTCGGGTTCTATCAGATGGTCTTTCAGCACCTGGGTGAGTCGGCTGCGAGCGTCGAATCGCAGCAGGCGTCCGCCGCTGCGATCTTCGATGACATAGATATCGCCGGCATCATTGCTGTCCACACCCTCGGCATTATTGGCTTCAAACAGCGCGACAGGCTTTGATACTGCCCCGTCGGCACCGTTCACGGCCAGCTGGTTGACTGGCTTGATGCCGGATTCCTGGGTGTAGACCAGTTGTCCCCGGGTGAACACCAGGCCGTCGGGCTTCTGCAGACCCGTAACCAGCACCTGGTGACCGTCGGCATTCAGCCGCATCAACTGGCCATCCTGCTGGCGGGTTTCCAGCGTCACGTAGATATCGGCGTCGTCCACGATCAATCCTGACACCTGCTCAAGGTTGCTGTGGACAATGGTGTAGCTCCAGCCATCCTGCATTCTGATGGTGAACAGCACGGCAATCCCCAGTCCTGCAACCAGGGCGAGAAACAGGGCACTTTTCAGGAAAGTGGAGATGGACATGGGGTGAAATCCGGCTGGTTGGCGCTTCTGGTGAGATTGGATGCAGTTTTCGGGAAAATCATTCGGCCTGGAATACCTTCTGGCGTGCTTTTATCAGCACACCGGCGGATCAGGTATCGATGCAGAGATTGCTGCCGAAAATTGGCCCCGGGGGAGGCTAGCATATTCGGGCATTTTCAGGGTGGTTATCAGCCTTTGTTATCTCTATAATTCGCCCCTCGCCGCGCGCTGGTAGCTCAGCTGGATAGAGCATCTGGCTACGAACCAGAAGGTCGGGGGTTCGACTCCCTCC